>NZ_JBYSYW010000027.1:21813-23433 GCF_058783825.1 Pseudomonas sp. FW305-96 | reverse complement strand
AGCCTCGCGCCGCTGGCCAGCGGCGCGATGCTCGGCGCGTTCGCCCTGACCGAGCCCCAGGCAGGCTCTGATGCCAGCAGCCTGAAGACCCGCGCTCGCCTGGACGGCGACCATTACGTACTCAATGGCAGCAAGCAGTTCATCACCTCCGGACAGAATGCCGGGGTGGTGATTGTCTTCGCCGTCACCGACCCGGATGCCGGCAAACGCGGTATCACGGCCTTCATCGTGCCCACCGATGCACCGGGTTACCAGGTGGCGCGGGTCGAGGACAAGCTCGGCCAGCATGCTTCCGACACCTGCCAGATCATCTTCGACAACGTGCGCGTGCCGGTGGCCAACCGCCTCGGTGAGGAAGGGCAGGGCTACAAGATCGCCCTGGCCAACCTCGAAGGCGGACGGATCGGCATCGCCTCGCAGTCGGTGGGCATGGCCCGCGCCGCCTTCGAAGTGGCCCGCGACTACGCCAATGAGCGGCAAACCTTCGGCAAGCCATTGATCGAGCACCAGGCGGTGGCTTTCCGCCTGGCCGACATGGCGACGAAAATCGCCGTGGCGCGCCAGATGGTGCTGCACGCCGCCGCGTTGCGCGACGCCGGGCGCCCGGCGCTGGTGGAAGCCTCGATGGCCAAGCTTTTCGCCTCGGAAATGGCCGAAAAGGTCTGTTCGGATGCCTTGCAGACGCTTGGCGGTTATGGCTATCTGAGCGACTTCCCGCTGGAGCGCATCTACCGCGACGTGCGGGTCTGCCAGATCTACGAAGGCACCAGCGACATTCAGCGCATGGTCATTGCGCGCAATCTTTGAAGGAGCAGACTGCATGGCATTCGAAACCATCCTGTTGGACATCCACGGCAAGGTCGGCCTGATCACCCTCAACCGCCCGCAGGCGCTCAACGCGCTGAACGCGCAGATCGTCGGCGAGATCAACCAGGCCCTGGACCAGCTCGAGCGTGACCCGAACATCGGCTGCGTGGTGCTCACCGGCTCCGCCAAGGCCTTCGCCGCAGGCGCCGACATCAAGGAAATGGCCGAGCTGCAATACCCGCAGATCTACGTCGACGACCTGTTCAGCGATGCCGACCGGATTGCCAACCGGCGCAAGCCCATCATTGCCGCGGTATCGGGCTTCGCCCTGGGGGGAGGCTGCGAGCTGGCGATGATGTGCGATTTCATCCTCGCCGCCGACAACGCCAAGTTCGGCCAGCCGGAAATCAACCTCGGCGTGTTGCCGGGCATGGGCGGTACCCAGCGCCTGACCCGCGCGGTGGGCAAGGCCAAGGCCATGGAGCTGTGCCTGACCGGGCGCCTGATGGGCGCCGAGGAAGCAGAGCGCGCTGGCCTGGTGGCGCGCATCGTGCCGCAGGCCGAGTTGGTGGAGGAGGCGTTGAAAGTGGCAGCGACTATTGCGGCCAAGTCGATCCCGGTGAGCATGATGGTCAAGGAGAGCGTCAACCGCGCCTTCGAAGTGACCTTGAGCGAAGGCGTGCGCTTCGAGCGTCGGGTATTCCATGCCGCGTTTGCCACAGAAGACCAGAAAGAGGGCATGGCAGCTTTCATCGCCAAGCGCGAAGCGCAGTTCAAGGACCGTTGACGGGACGGGGGGGGGGGGGGGGGGGG
>NZ_JBYSYW010000027.1:0-21803 GCF_058783825.1 Pseudomonas sp. FW305-96 | reverse complement strand
GCATTCGCCGCGCCCGTCGGATCAGAGGTTGAAGAAGTACCGTGTAGCGGCTGAAACGGTGATCGGGGCGCGGTACACCTCCACCGCTCTGCCGCTTCCGTCGGCGTAGCGATGCCCCGGCATGTGGCGTTGCGCGGCGAGTTTGAGGTGCCCTGCGGTGAAGTCGGCTTTTGCAGTGTTCATCGCCGGATAATGAAAGTGCGCATACCACAACACCTGCCCGTCATGGCTGATACCGTATTCGTCGAGGAAGTCCGCTGGCCTGCCCTTGACGCTGGCCAGGCGGGTACGGCTGCCGACCCTGCTGATCTGCACATGCTTACCCTCGACCAGGAACATCACTTCACCCATGCGCGGTTTCTGCGCCATGGCGGCCGCCACGCGCAGCTGCGTTGCCTGCCCTTGCAGCTCGTCGGCCAGCCCGCGCAGGGCACGCGCCACCCGCTCGGCATCCTTGTCGCCCAGCGCCTCATCGGTCTCGTTGTCCTCGGTCAGGCGGGCTTCGATGGCATTGGCATGGGTTTGCAAGCGTTCCTGCTGGTGGCGCACGCTCTCCTCTAGTTCAACCGGCAGGTAGCGGCTCGAAACCGCTTGCAGCCTTGCCACCTCATCGCGGGCCGATTTCATCAGCCTGTCGCTGCCGTTGAGCAGGCGTTTGAGGCTTTGCCCGGCGCGCTGGGTGGCTGCCTGGGCAGGTTGGAGCTCGACCCATTCGCCCTGTTTGAGGTGGTAGGTGCGGGTGATGGTCTTGTTGTCCGGGCCTGGAATGTCAACGGTGTTTGCGTCATCCGCTCGGGGCTCGGCCAGCAACAGGCCGTGTTCAGTGGTGTCGATCAGCCCCGGTACTTTCTTGCGCAGTTGTTGCAGCGTGCTGATCGACGGGTAGTCAGGCAGTTCGGCGAGCTCCTGCTTGATGCGTGAGAGGATCCAGTCAACCTGTTCTTGCAGTTGGCGCATCGTCCGTTGCCCGGCCTCCCCGCTGATCTGCTCGGCGAAGTGCCCCAGTTGACGGGCCGCGCCCTGGAACTGTTCGAGGATGCTGCGCAACAATCGGACTGCGACTTCCTCGTCGGCGTCAACCAACCTGAACAGTTTGGCGCGCTGGGCGATGCCCAGCTCGACGTTGCTCCAGAAACGGTCTCGCCAGAAGGGCGCGTCGCCGCTGAGCCCGTGTACCAGCGTCATGCGGTTGACCAGCGCTTCGAGCCGCAGGAAGCGCAAGATCAGGTCGCGCTCTGCCGTGGCGGGCATGGTCGCAGCGAGCTTGCTCCATTGCAGTATCTCGGGTTGCTGCGGGCTCGCCAGCTTGTTCAGGGTGTCCTGGTTCTGGCGCAGGCGGGTGTTGTTGTCGATCATCTGCTCGATCAGCGGTGCCAACCTGTCCAAGCGACTGGCAGCGATTCTCGCGTCGCTGGCAGAGAGGTCCATGCCCTGCTGCTGTTGCCTGGCAAGCTGCAGCAGTTGCTCGCGCGCCGGCTGGTAGCGCATGTGCAGGATCTTGCGCTGCAAGCGCTGACAGAAACTGTCCTGATAGATCGCGAAGGCGTGGACCTTCTTGAAATCCTTGAGCGGCTCCAAACCATTGCGGGTTTTCAGTCGCTCAATGTGCGTGGTCCAAAAGTCGGAAAGCGCCTGCAACTTCTCTTGGCAGGTCTGCAAGGTGGTGTCGTCCTGGGTCGCGGCGGCGATTTTCTCGACGGTGGTCTGCTGCTTGATCTTCTCGGAGATGGTGTCCTTGTCCGCCTTTATCTGCTCATTGACTGTACGCAGGGCACTTTCCTTGTCCAGTTGCATCCTGCGTATCCGCCCTGCCAATGGCATGCCCCCCTTGAGTGCCAGGCGCAGGTCCAGTTGCCAGCGACCCACCTCGTCGCGGCGTAACCACGGGCCATGCTCATGGTCTGGGCCGACGATACGCATCTGGTTGCGGGGCATGCCGAGCTCGACTTCGTACACTTTGCCGCCCAGTTGCGTGTAGAGCTTGCTGTCGTGCAGGTACAGGCCGCGCAGCGCGCCGCTGGGGACCGGAGTGCCGAGCGAGCTGGCGGCGACGGCGGCTTGCAACGCACTCAGCGAATCGCGCTGGGCGTTGGTCAGCGTTTGCGTGGGGCGCGTCCAAGCGAAATCGAGGCGGCTGTCGGCAGGCTGCCTGACCTTCGGTGGCTCGGGCACGAAGGATTCGGGTTCAGTGAGGTGGGCGGCGATAGCAGAGAACGGCGCCGTTTCACCTTGCTCCTGGCGCAGCCGGACCAACGAATGAGCGAACAGCAGCATGGAGATGTTGACCAGCAGGTTGACGATGGAGAGGCGATACCTGCTGGGCTCGCGTTCGGCATCCGCGTCCACGTACTCGGCCAGCGCCACCTCCATCTGCGCCAGCCACGCCACTTTGCCCAGCGTGCCACCGGCGAGCGGCAGCAGGGTGTTGAACAGCAGCCATCCCAATTCCTTCCAGCGCGTCCAGCGGGTTTGCGCGGTGGTTGCTGCATGTTCTTCGAAGTGCTGCAGTGATTCGTTCACGCAAGCCAGGTAGAGCGCCGCACCAGGGTCGGCGACGGGGGCTTCCCTCGCCAGCTCCACCGGCGCCGGTGTGCCCCATGGCAGCGCACTGGTGTCTTCGAGTATCACGAACAGATGAGGCTCGAGAAAGCCGCCATGGGCGTAGAACCGTCGGTTCTCGGGCGCCAGGCGTTGCAGCAGGTCATCCTGCAGCTTGCCGGGGCTGCTGATGGCGACGAACAGCGCCAGCCGATCGCTGAACTGCAGCAGGGTGTCCTCATGCAGCGGACGGTACAGCAGGCAGGTCTCGGCACCGGCGGACAGTGGCTCGATCAGCCAGGTGTTGCAGGGGTGATCCACCGATGCCCCAGGCGACTTGATGAAGCCCAGCGGGCGCATGATCCAGCGTCGGGCTTCGTCATCTTCGGCCGTCCAGAACACTTGGGCGATACGGCTGGCAGCTTGCTGGTCCGGCAGTTTGCCGCGCAGATAAAGCTCCTGTGCCAACGCGGGCAGCTGGCTGCGCAATTGAGTGGTGAGCAGGCGCTGACGAGCCACGCGCCCGTTCGGATCGTCCAGCAGCTTGCGGCGCAGCATGGCAGGGTAGCTTGCACCGATGTCCAGCTCGCTGATCACGCTGCGCAGGTAGCTCTCGGTCATCCATTCGGGCAAGGGGCTCGGGTCAGTCGAACGCAGTTCGACCCGGCCCGGTCGGAGCAGGCCGAGGTTGCCGATTGCCAGCTGGGCCAGTGTGTACTCGACCGGCGTCACCTCGCCTGTGGTAAAGACCCCGCCTTGGGCAGGCGCGGCGACGCCGGTGGTCTGGTAGTTGAAAACCCTGACATGCTTGGGGTCGACACTGTCATCGGGGTGATCAGCCGCGAAGCGTGCAGCCAGTTGCCGGTTGGCAAAGTCTTGCGCGTTGTCGACGCCATCGAGCCAGAACTGGCCTTGGTTATCCTGACAGCCTTGGGCGACATCGAGGAGCAGCGTGCTGAAGTGCATCAGCGAGCGGCTCTGGGCATTGCGCAGCCAGTCTGGCAGATGCTGCAACAAACTCTGGCGTTGAGTGGCCTCGACTTCGCTGCACAGGGCGATCATGGAGGTCAGTCGGTCCAGGTCCAGGTTCATGTTGAGGGCATCGAGCCTGGTTCGATACTGCCCCGCGCGGTGCGTGATGACTCGCAACTGCTGATCGAGCACGCCCAGTGCCTGGGTTTCGAAGTGCCCTTGGCTCGATAGGCTGATGCTGACCTGGCGTGGGGCGTGGTGAGGCGCTGCGGGCCAGTAGCGGCCAATCGCCTCGAGCATGTCCTGACGGGACTTGAAACTGTACAGCTTGCCGGCCAGCGTGAAGAGCAAGGTCAGATCGCGTGTGGCATCACCATCGGCGTGTTCGATGAGCAAGGCGCTGGCAAGGTCGGTATCGAGCTTGCCATCGGCAGAGAAATCCACGCCGAGATGGGAAACCTTCAGACCTGCCGTGTTACTCCACCTGTCCAGCCCTTGCGCGAATGGCTGGTCATGCACCAAGGTGGCGACTGCCAGGGCGAAATCGGGAAGGCTCCCCGCGCTACGGTGAGCGTCGACAGCGGTTTGCAACTGAGCACGCAGGAACGCTGCATACCATTGCCAGGGTGTCTGCCCGCTGTTATCGAAGGCGCTCCAGTAGGCAGTCAGCGATTGTTCATAGGCCTCGAGCAGAAACGGCCCGGCCTCGTCGATCAGCAACTCGACCCGATGCAGGTCGATGTCCACCTGCCAGGCCGGATCCCCATCCACTTGGGTGGTGACGAAGTTCTCGCCATCGCTCAGGTTCAGGGTCTTGCGCGCGCAGTAGCGCTCTACGAGCACGTGCGACAAGGGGCGCACCCAGGTGTCACCGGTGCGTGGATGGCGGCTTGCCAGATACAGCGCGAGCGGGTCATGCGGGTTGTCTGGCAAGTGCCGCAGCCATTGCTGGCGCAGGATCTGGTCAGCGGCGTCGAGCAGTACCGGGCGATCACTGAAGCGTCGAGCGACCTTGCAATCCAGGTTGCTGGAGCGGGCTATACGGTGGTGCAGGTTGTCGGTCATGGTCCTGGCCTGGTGTTTGAAAGAGGACCATCAGGCGATTTTTCGCGCTTGCCTGGGCATTAGCCGACTACTACCCGGTCCGCGGATAGCTGCGCAGAACCAGCGGTGGTAGCTGCGTTCCAAGGTGTAGGACGGTGGGCGGGGCTGACAGCACCATGTTTGTTGCGGCATATTGCACTGAGACGCCCGGCAGACGCGCAAACCCGGCAAACCACGACGCCAATTAGCGGATTCCTGGCCATTTCGGTCAAATCCCCCGTCATTTCTGTTGCCCACTGCCGCGCGGCACCTTAGACTTCCGCCCCCTGTAAAAGAGTGCCGATTGGCGCTTGAAGAATTCCGCCACCGACGTGCCATCGTCGGTGGCACCCGAATCGCCCATATGCACATTTTTTCATAGAGAAATCGATGACCAAGGAACAGTTGCTGGCCATGTCGGCCGATGACTACATGAACGCCGAGCAGCTCGCGTATTTCACCGCGCTGCTGCAGGCGATGAAAGTCGAAACTCACGAGCGCATCGAACTCAGCCGCACCGCCATCGAAAGCCTGGATACCCCGTCGGATCCCGCTGACGTGGCGTCGGTCGAGGAAGAACGCACCTGGTTGGTCAATGCCATCGACCGCGACCAGCGTCTGCTGCCGCAACTGGAGATGGCGCTGGACCGCATCACCGACGAAAGCTTCGGCTGGTGCGACGACAGCGGCGAGCCGATCGGCCTGAAGCGCCTGCTGATCAGCCCGACCACCAAGTACTGCATCGAAGCCCAGGAGCGTCACGAACAGCTCGACCGCCACCAGCGGCAGATCTGATCCAACGCCTTGTGCAAGGCCCCGCGGAGCGATCCCTGGGGCCTTCGTGTTTTCTTGCCTTGCATCAAGCATGGCTGTCGCCATCGAGGCGCCACGTGCCGGCGAGCACGGACGTGGCTTCGCGGTGGCCGATGAGCTGGGTACCGGGGCGAACAAACCGGTGTGCAGCTTGCACAGATTACGGGATTGGCAGCCCGTGTCGAAGGCCAGGTCCGCGCAATTGGCTTGAGCGGATTTGTTGCCGGAATTGCAATACAGCTGTACCTGGCGGCGCTTTTTCCCAGGCAGGGCAGGCCGTATCATGCGCGCATCGTTAGGTTGCTAATTAAATTCCGGAGGGAATGATGAATAGCCAAGTCGATGTCGCCGTCATGATCGGGACTGGCGTGCCGCGCTCAATGCAGGCCCTGGGCAACCGTGTGTGTTGGGTGGTACTGGTCGATGGCGAGCGTCGCGGCACAGCATTCGCCAGCCGCGCCGAAGCCTTGGAATGCCGGGATGCCTGGCTGGCCCTGCTGGACAGCTGCAACGCGGCCTGAGGCGTTCAGCGCTCGAATTGTCGG
This sequence comes from Pseudomonas sp. FW305-96, assembly GCF_058783825.1. Taxonomy (NCBI): domain Bacteria; kingdom Pseudomonadati; phylum Pseudomonadota; class Gammaproteobacteria; order Pseudomonadales; family Pseudomonadaceae; genus Pseudomonas; species Pseudomonas sp. FW305-96. Next base: position 15,852 of record NZ_JBYSYW010000027.1, on the reverse strand, counting down.
GCCAGTGCGCAAGCCTGCTCGTGGCACTGGCGAAAACCCCTGACCCGGCCCGTATCGCGTTCGGCGATGTGGTAGAAGGCGACACCGGCGGGAATGACGATATAGCGCGGCATATCATGGCCGGAAATGTTACATGCCTCTCGACGGGTTTCAGTGTTTTCGTGCATATTCGCTCTCCTGTAATGCGCGACTGAAGGCCAGCATTCCTTTCTGGCGAAAGAACTGGTGCTGCTTGTCGCATCCTTTCCGGCATTTGTGCTGTCGGACATTACGTTTCCCTTTGCGGAATCGAGCCGAAGCTTACTTCGCATCGCTGGGCGGTGGCTGGGTGAACTGCTTCCTGGTTGCCCTTGCACCGTTGTGCGTGGACGCTTTGTCGCTTGTTTCCACGGTCCTGCGGACCTTGACTAAAAAGTGCCTGTCACCTGACGCAACTTGTGTCCGTGGCGTGGCCGTTGCAATCGATGTGAGGAGCCCTTCATTGGCAGTCAGTACACTGGATACCCATGCGTTGTTCGCCCTGGGCGACTTGCGCGCACAGCTGGTCAAGCTGTTCCACGGGCGTTTCATCTATGTCACCGAGCAGAATCCGGAAGGCCTGTACATGGCCGAAATCGACACCGAAGAAGCCATGGTGGTCGACGACAAGCAGCGCCTCGAATTGAAGGTGGGTGACCACTTCCGCGCCGCGGTCTTGCCCAGCCGCGAAGGCGGCAAACTGGAATTGCGCTTTCGCGAGATCAAGCTGAACGTCTATGGCCAGGGCGACTACGCCTTCGTCTCGGTGCCGGAAGGCGACGGTATCGTATTCCGCGACGGGCATGGCGTGATGCTGGTGTTCGCTGCCCAGCAACAGGTGCAGGAAGGCCTGGGCAAACTGCTCAAGGCGGTGACCGGCAAGGTCGCCAAATGGCGCAAGGGCGAGTTGACCACCTTCAAGGCCAGCGAATGATCGACGAGCCCACCGCGGGCTCGCGGGCCGACTTTCACCGCCTGCACCAGGCCCGTGCGGTGGAGGAGGCCGAGCGCCTGCTTGCGCGCCGAGAGGCGCTGCACGGCGGCTGGCTGGCCTGGGTCGCCGGCGAGCTCTATCGGATGAGCCCGCCGCCTTTTGCCGCCATGGTACGCCGCGAGTTGCAGCGTCTGAGCCAGGCATGAGCCTCAGTTGCCGCGATCGCGCCCGCTGCTGACTTCCTCAGGTACGTTTTCACCCGAGGTGCGTTTGCGAAACAGCGCGGCCCTGGCCAACAGCAGCGTGGTCACCGGCACGGTGATCGACAGCAGGATCGGGATCAGCCACGCATGCAGCACCGGGCTCTGCTTGAGCACCGAGAAGTACAGGATCGAGGCCGCCGCCACGCACCACGCACCGATGGTCGAAGCCAGCGCGGGCGGGTGCATGCGCTGGAAGAAGTCTTTCAGACGAACCAGCCCGATGGCACCGATCAGCGCGAACAGGCTGCCCAGCAGCAGCAGCGTGGATACCAGCAGTTCCAGCCAGAACGGCAGTTCGATAGCTTCGTTCATTCGATCACCTCGCCACGCAGCAGGAATTTGGCCAGGGCGAACGAGCCGACGAAGCCGAACAGGGCGATCAGCAGCGCGCCCTCGAAGTAGGTGTCACTGGCGTAGCGAATACCCAGCACCAGCATCATCAGCATGCCCAGGATGTACAGGTAGTCCAGTGCCAGCACCCGGTCCTGGGCGGACGGCCCGCGGAACACCCGAATCAGCGCCAGGCCCATGGCGATGGCGAAGATGAACAGGCTGGTGAGGATGGCATAGGCGAGCAGGCCGCTCATTCGAAGATCTCCCTCAGCGGGCGTTCATAGGTGTGCTTGAAGTGTTCGATGAAGGCCGTTTCGTCTTCAAGGTCGAACACGTGCAGCAGCAGTACGCTGCGATCCAGCGCCAGTTCCGACCAGACGGTGCCGGGCACCACCGTAGTGATCATCGACAATGCTGCCAGGCCATGGGCATCGCGCAGATCCAGCGGGATGTGCACGAACGCCGAGCGCGGTGGGGTACTGCCCGCGCGCAGGACGCCACGGGCCACCAGCAGGTTGGAATGGATCACGTCGAGGCCTACCCGGCCAATCAGCTTGGCGATTGCCCAGGGGCGGCGCACGTGGGCGTGTTGCGGGCGCAGCGGGGCCATCAGGATCGGCGCGAGGACGCCCAGCACGGCACCCAGCAGCAGGTTACCTGGGCTGACAGAGAGGTTGAGCAGCAGCCACAGTACGAACAGTGCGACGGACAGCAGCGGCGCAGGGAACAGTCGGCTCATGGCTGCGCCTCCGCGCTGAGGGTGGTCGGGCCGGGCAGTGGCCGGGTGGCCATCACCGCCTTGACGTAGGCCTCCGGCGTGCTCAGGCTCGCGGCGGTGTCCTGGGTGTAGCGCAGCAGCGGCTCAGCTTTGAGACTGAGGAAGATGCACAGGCCCAGGAGAATGACGATAGGCACGCATTCATAGCGACGCAGCACCGGCGAGGGGCGTTCCTCGGGCTTCCAGAAGCGCTGGATGCCCACCCGGCCGAAGGCGATCAGCGAGGCCATGCCGGACAGCACCAACAGGGTGACCAGGGTCCAGCCCGCGACGCCCAGCAGCTGCTCCGGGCTGACGCCCATGCCTTGCGGGTTGAACAGCGCGCTGATCAGGTTGAGCTTGCCGATGAAGCCCGACAGGGGAGGCATGCCGATGATCAGCAGGGCGCAGGCGATGAAGGCAAGGCCCAGGAAGGCCATGGTCCAGGGAATGATCTGGCCGATCACCACCTGCTGCTCGTCGTCCAGGTTGATGCCCTTGGGCGGGTGCAGGGACTCCAGAGGCGAGGGCATTGCGCCTTCTTCATCCTCCAGCGGCGCCTCGTTGGCCGAGCGCGAACGCTCCACCAGCTCGGCCAGCAGGAACAGTGCGCACAGGGCCAGGGTGGAGCTCGCCAGGTAGAATAGCGCGGCGCCGGTCAGGATCGGCTGGCCGAAACCGACGGCGGCCAGCAGTGTGCCGGCGGACACCAGGATGCTCAGCGCTGCCAGGCGCTCCAGGCGCTGCGCGGCGAGGATCGACACGGCCGCCACGGCAAGGGTCGCCAGGCCGCCATACACCAGCCAGTCCCCGCCGAAGAACGCCGAGGCGCCGGCCTGGCCGGAGAACAGCAGCGTCCACAGGCGCAGGATGGCGTACAACCCGACCTTGGTCATGATCGCGAACAGCGCGGCTACCGGCGCACTGGCCGACGAATACGCCGGTACCAGCCAGAAGTTCAACGGCCAGACCCCGGCCTTGGCCAGGAAGGCGACCGCCAGGATCGCCGCGCCGGCATGCAGCAGGCCGCGATCGGCTTCCGGCACCAGCGGCACCTTCAATGCCAGGTCGGCCATGTTCAGGGTGCCGGTCACGCCGTAGAGCATGGCCGCGCCCACCAGGAACAGCGACGAGGCGAACAGGTTGATGGCGATGTAGTGCAGCCCGGCCTTGACCCGTGCCCGCCCCGAGCCATGCAGCAGCAGGCCGTACGAGGCCGCCAGCAGCACCTCGAAGAACACGAACAGGTTGAACAGGTCGGCCGTGAGAAAGGCGCCGTACAGACCCATCAGCTGGATCTGGAACAGCGCGTGGAAGCTGGCACCGGCACCGTCCCAGCGGGCCCGGGCGAACAGCAGGGCGCTCAGGCCGATTATACCTGTCAGCGTCAGCAGCAGCGCCGACAGGTGGTCGAGCACCAGGGCGATGCCGAACGGCGCCGGCCAGTTACCTGGCAGGTAGACGCCGATGGATTCGGCCTGGCCTTGGGTGCGCACCCACATCAGCAGGGTCACGGCGATGCCCAGGCCGAGGGCGGTGGACAACAGGTTCAGGCGCGCCTTCAGCCAGCGGTGCTTCTCACCAATCAGCAGCATCAGCGCCGCGGTGAGCAGCGGCAGCAGGATCGGCGCAATGATCAGTTGGTTCATCCCGCTCATTCGTCACGCTCCCGGCCATCGACGTGGTCGGTGCCGGTCAGGCCGCGCGAAGCCAGCAGCACCACCAGGAACAACGCGGTCATGGCGAAGCTGATGACAATGGCCGTCAGCACCAGCGCCTGGGGTAGCGGGTCGGTGTAGTGCAGCAAATCGTGGGGCACGCCGTCCTTGATGATAGGCTCCTTGCCGATGAACAGGCTGCCCATGCTGAAGATGAACAGGTTGACGCCGTAGGACAGCAGGCACAGGCCCATGATCACCTGGTAGGTACGCGGGCGCAGGATCAGCCAGACCCCCGAGGCGGCGAGGACACCGATGGCGACTGCTATGACTTCTTCCATCAGGCGGCTCCTGCTTGGCTGGACTTGGCGGGGCGGTAGGCACGCACCGACTGGTGGGCCAGCGCGGTGAGGATCAGCAGGGTCGAGCCGACCACTACGGTGTACACGCCGATGTCGAAGAACAGCGCGCTGGCCACATGCACGTCACCCAGCAGCGGCAGGTGCAGGTGGGCGGTGTGGGTGGTGAGGAACGGGTAGCCGAGCAGCATCGCGCCGGCGCCGGTAAGGGTGGCGCAGAGCAGGCCGGTGCCCATCCAGCGCAGCGGGCGCAGGCTCATCTGCGCCTCGACCCACTGGGTACCGGCGACCATGTACTGCAGGATGAATGCCACCGACATCACCAGGCCCGCGACGAAACCGCCGCCGGGCTGATTGTGGCCACGCATGAACAGGTACATTGACACCAGCAGGGCGATCGGCAGCAGCAGGCGTACCAGGGCGGCCGGCACCATCATGAAGCCTAACGCGGTGTCGGTGGCGTGGCGCGGGTTGACCAGGTCGGTGACCACGTCCGGTGCCAGCTGCCGCTGCTGAGCCGGCAACTGCATGCTCTCCTTGGGCGGGCGGAAACGGCGCAGCAGGGCGAACACGGTCAGCGCCACTGCCACCAGCACGGTGACTTCACCGAGGGTATCGAAGCCACGGAAGTCCACTAGCATCACATTGACCACGTTGGTGCCCCCGCCCTCCGGCAGCGCGCGGCTGAGGAAGAACGAGGAAATGTCGTTGGGCGTGGGGCGGGTGAGCATGGCGTAGGACAGCAGGGCCATGCCGCCGCCGACCAGCACCGCCAGCAGCAGGTCGCGCAAGCGACGCAGACGGGCGCGGTCCTGGCTGCCGGGCAGCGGCGAGACGCCTTCGATACGCCGTGGCAGCCAGCGCAGGCCGAGAAGGATCAGCACGGTGGTCACCACTTCGACTGCCAGCTGGGTCAGGGCCAGGTCGGGCGCGGAGAACCAGACGAAGGTGATGCAGGTCATCAAGCCGCAGACGCCGACCATGATCAGCGCCGCGAGACGGTGGTACTTGGCCTGGTAGGCGGCGCCGATGGCGCAGGCAATGGCGATCAGCCACAGCGCGACGAACACCCCGGAGCCGGGGATCTTCGGCCGCTCGCCCCAGCTCAGGCCGCTGTACAGCAGTGGCGTCAAGCCGGCGATGAAGGCCGCCAGCACCAGCATGAACAACTGCGTCTGCAGGCGGCGGGTGGTCAACAGGCGCTCGAGATGCCGTGCCAGCAGCATCAAGCGGACCAGGCCATGCTCGAACAGGCGCTTGCCATTGAAGCGCTCGATCAGCGGCGGGTGGGGGAAGCGACCGCGCTGCAGCTGCTTGCGCAGCAGCAGATAGAGGATGATGCCGCCGCTCATGGCGATCAGGCTCATGATCAACGGCGCGTTCCAGCCATGCCAGATGGCCAGGCTGTACTCCGGCAGGGTGCCGCCCACCACCGGCAGGGCGGCGGCGGCCAGCAGCGGGCCGACCGATTGGGCCGGGAAGATACCGACCACCAGGCACGTGAGCACCAGTAGTTCGACCGGTGCGCGCATCCAGCGGGGAGGCTCGTGGGGCGTGTGTGGCAGATCGTCGGCCGCGGGCCCGAAGAACACGTCGACGGTAAAGCGCAGCGCATAGGCCACGCTGAAGGTTCCGGCGAGGGTGGCGATCACTGGCAGGGCGGCCTCGACCCAGGCGGTCGAGGTGATGAACACGGTCTCGGCGAAGAACATCTCCTTGGACAGGAAGCCGTTCATCAGCGGCACCCCGGCCATCGAGGCGCTGGCGACCATGGCCAGGGTGGCGGTGAACGGTATCAGGCGGAACAGCCCGCTGAGGCGGCGGATGTCGCGGGTGCCGCTTTCGTGGTCGATGATCCCCGCGGCCATGAACAGCGAGGCCTTGAAGGTGGCGTGGTTGAGAATATGGAACACCGCGGCGACGGCGGCCAGCGGACTGTTCAGGCCCAGCAGCAGGGTGATCAGGCCCAGGTGGCTGATGGTCGAGTAGGCCAGCAGGCCCTTGAGGTCGTTCTGGAACATCGCGGCGAAGGCGCCGAGCAGCAGGGTGGCGGCACCGGCGCCGCCGACGATCCAGAACCACTCCTCGCTGCCCGACAACACCGGCCACAGGCGGGCGAGCAGAAACACCCCGGCCTTGACCATGGTCGCCGAGTGCAGGTAAGCCGATACGGGAGTGGGCGCCGCCATGGCATGGGGCAGCCAGAACTGGAAGGGGAATTGCGCGCTCTTGGTCAGGGCGCCGATCAGGATCAGGGGCAGCAGCACCGGGTACAGCGCATGCTGGCGGATGATGTCGCCGGCAGCCAGGACCTTGTCCAGGTCATAGCTGCCGACCACATGGCCGAGCAGCAGGGCCCCGACCAGCAGGCACAAGCCGCCGGCCCCTGTCACCATCAACGCCATGTAGGCGCCGCGGCGGGCGTCGGCGCGGTGGTGCCAGTAGCCGATCAGCAGGAACGAGAACAAGCTGGTCAGTTCCCAGAAGAACACCAGCTGGAGCAGGTTGCCGGAAATCACCAGGCCGAGCATGGCGCCCATGAATGCCAGGAAGAAGGCGAAGAAGCGCGGCACCGGGTCCTGCGGCGACATGTAGTAGCGCGCGTACAACGCCACCAGGCTGCCGATGCCCAGCACCAGCAGGCTGAACAGCCAGGCAAAACCGTCCATGCGCAGGACCAGGTTCAGGCCCAGGCTGGGCAGCCACAGGAATTCCTCGCGAATCACCCCGCCATCGGCCACCTGTGGGTACAGCAACGCCACCTGGACGGTACCGACCAAGGCCACGAGCCCGGCGAGAATGGACTCGGCGTTGCGTGCGTTGTGCGGCAGGACAGCCGCCAGGCAACTGCCCACGAAGGGCAGAAGCAATAGCACAATCAATGACATAGCGTTCTGTTCTGAGAAGTTTGCCAAGGATCATACGTGCCGGGGGGATGATCACCAACACGCAAGCAGTTGCAGGATCGTACAAATGTGCTGTGACAAGCTGTTTTTTTATAACAGTTTTTTACAAAGCATAGCGGGTGAGCGCGTAGCCGTGGGGCTGCTTTGCAGCCCCGAGGATGTGCAGGAGGACTACAATCCCGTCTCGCGCTGACGCGCGTCATCGTCCGGCAACGCCTCTGCCTCATCCTGGCGACGGATCTTCAGCTCGCTTACCACCACCGCCAGCACGATCAGCACCCCGCCGATCAACGCCACGCCAGGCAAACGCTCGCCGGCAATCCGCCCGACAATACCTGCCCACACTGGCTCGCCGGCATAGATCAGCGTGGCGCGGGTCGGCGAGACCGACTTCTGCGCCCAGTTCATCGCCACCTGGATTACCGCGCTCATGGCGCCCAGGCCCACCGCGCTGGCCAGCAGCAGCCAGGAGAAGTCGGGGAGCTGCTCCTGGGTCGGCACGATCATCAGGAACGACAGCGCCGAGGCGGTGGCCAACTGCACCACGGTGACCCGACGCACATCCACCTTGCCCGCGTAGCGGCTGATCAGGATGATCTCGCCGGCGATTGCCACGGCGCTGACCAGCGTCACCAGCTCGCCTTCGCTGAAGTGCAGCGCGCCGCCCTCGGGGCCAGCCAGCAGCATCAGCCCGGCGAAGGCCAGGCCGATGCCCAGGCTCGGCATCAGGCCCGGACGGCGGCCCAGCACCAGCCATTGCAGCAAGGGCACGAAGGGCACATAGAGCGCGGTGATGAATGCCGACTGGCTGCTGCTGATGGTCTGCAGGCCCATGGTCTGCAAGCCGTAGCCGAGCATGATCGACACGCCGATCAGCACCCCGGCCTTGAGTTCGGTGGCGGTCAGCCCCGCCAGCGAGCGGGCCGACACCAGGCCGACGAACAGCGCGGCGGCAGCGAAGCGCAGGCCGACGAAGAACATCGGGCCACTGACGGTCATGACGTTGTGCACGATAAGGAAGGTGCCGCCCCAGAGCATGGTGATGAACACCAGCACCAGTTCGGCCTTGCTCAGGCGGAAGGTGACGGCGGGCTTGCTGGGGGAGGCCTGGCTCATGGTCTTGCGCACTCGGAAGGGGCGGCGCACAATTCGCCGCAAAGTGGGCAGTATACTGCGCACCCCCTACCAGTGAGCAATATAGTGCACAAAGATTCCGAGCACCGGGCTTCGGTGCTGCAGCATGTCAGCCAGAATGTTCGCCGCCTGCGCGGTGACGCCGGCCTGAGCCAGGCCGCCCTGGCCGAACGCTCCGGGGTCAGCCGGCGCATGCTGGTGGCCATCGAGGCCGGCGAGAAGAATGTCAGCCTCACCACCCTGGACCTGATCGCCGAAGCGCTCGGGGTAGCGTTCAGCACCCTGATACAGGCGCCCGATCGCCGCGACCCCAGCCGTATCGACGAGCTGGCCTGGGCCGGTGTGCACCCTGCCAGCCGCGCCGTGCTGCTGGGCAGTAGCCCGGCCCGGCGCGAGGTCGAGCTGTGGGAATGGACCCTCGCCCCTGGCGAGTGCTACGCCAGCGAGGCAGATGCCGCCGGCTGGAGCGAGCAGATCTATGTGACCGAAGGCCGCCTGACGCTGGTCATCGAAGGCGGCGAGCGACAGTTGGGCAAGGGCGAGTTCTTCGTCTTCCCCAGCGATTGCCGCTACGCCTATCGCAATGATGGCGAGGAGGCGGTGCGTTTCGTGCGCAATGTGGTGATCTGAGGCTCAATCCTGGCTGGGTGGGTGAGGGCCTGGCCCTTCATCGGCCAGCCGGTCGTGGTGGTTGCGCAGCGGGCACTCTTTCAGCGACATGCAGCCACAGCCGATGCAGCCATCGAGCTGGTCGCGCAACATCACCAACTCGTCGATACGCCGGCTCAGGTCGTCGCGCCAGCGCGCCGAGAGGCGCTGCCAGTCGTCGGCGGTGGGCGTGTGGTCACAGGGCAGGGTATCCAGGGCGCCGGCGATGTCGGCTAGGGGAATGCCCAGGCGCTGGGCCATCTTGATTACCGCCACCCGGCGTAGCACGGCCCGCGGGTAACGCCGTTGGTTGCCGGCGTTGCGGGTGCTGTGGATCAGGCCCTTGGTCTCGTAGAAGTGCAGGGCGGTCACGGCCACGCCGCTACGGGCGGCCAGCTGGCCGACGCTGAGCAGGCGTTCTTGGGAGGATGGGGGCTTCATCGGCAACAAAATCCTTGACCTTGAGTTAGCTAGAGGTTTTACCCTCCACGGCCATCTGCTGCAAGAGCCCAAACGAGGAGAAGCAACATGGCGGCCAATACCCATTCCCTGTGGTTCACCCAGATGATCGAGTACGACGTCCCACCGCTGCGCCAGGATGCCCTGGCCGAGGCGCTGGTGGTGCGCAGCGAACACCTGGCGCAACGCTGCGACGGCTTGCTGAGCGTCAGCATCCAGGTCAGTGACGACGGTCGCCGGGTGCTTCAACTCCTGCGCTGGCAATCACGCCAGGCATGGGCGGCGGCCGCGGGAAGCTTCATCGAGGAACCGTTCCTCGACCTGCTGGGCGAACACCAGGCGCGCGGGGTGAACTTCGCTGCCTACCAGACCTTGCGCAGCCTGGTGCGCGGCACCGATGGTGGCCTGCACTGCCAGCTGGGCAGTACTCAGGCGTACCAGGGCGCGTAGTGAGGGTAGCGGTCGAGGCGGGCACCGATGACCATCTCGCTGATCCAGGCCGTGAGAATCGCGCTGTAGGCCTTCTGGCTTTCTTCGCTGGACAGGGCATGGTCGGCGCCGTCGACCAGGCGATGGGTCATCGAGTGGGCGCTGACGAACGCCGAGCGGTAGCTCATCAGCGTGCTGTGGGGGACGTAGTCATCCTGTTCGGACTCCACCAGCAGCACATCGCCGGCAAACTCGGCGCAGGCTGCCAGGGCGCGGTTGTCGGCCGGGCCGAGGGGACGCAGGCGGTAGGCGTTCAGGCGCTGGCGATCCAGGGCCTGCTTGGGCGCGTCCCATTCATCGTCCCAGTACAGGGCCGGTACCCTCAACGCCAGCCACTTCACGGGGCGGTGCGGGGTGAGCAGAGTGGCCAGGTAACCGCCGTAGCTGCTGCCGATCACGGCAATGGCGCCGGGATCGACTGACGGGTGACTCGCCAGCCGGTCGTAGGCGGCGAGCAGGTCGGCCAGGTTCTGTTCACGGGTGACGGTCAGGCGCTGGCTCTCGGTCTTTTCGTGGCCGCGCAGGTCGAAGGTCATGCACACGCAGCCCAACCCGGTGATCTGCCGGGCGCGGGCCAGGTCGCGCTGCTGGCTGCCGCCCCAGCCATGGACGAAAAGAATCCCTGGCATGCGGCTGCCGGGGCTGACCAGGGTGCCGGCGATGCTTTCCCCTTCGACGTGCAGTTCCACGGTTTCACTCTCGATGGTCATGGTCGCGTATCCGTGCATATTTGCTGAGTTGTCCGAGTTCACTGTCGTGCCCCTGATAGAACAGTGTGGCGTCGGCGGGCAGTCGCGCCCGGCCGAACACCTCGTGGGTCGATGCGCATAGCCGCTGCAGCGCCGGATCCTCGGCGAAGGCCGTCAATGCCAGGACCTCGGCCGGACTGGCGCCACCGAGGCGCCAGGATTGTTCGAGCACGCCACTGCGCAGATGGCCGTGGCTGTCGCGACCGCGGGCGATGTCATAGTTACGGCGTGAAGCGATAAATCCGGGGAAGTAACGTTCGGCGGCCTGTTCGTAGGCCATGGCCTGAGTGATGGCCAGGCGCAGGTGATCCGCAAGCGGTAATTGCAGCAATTTCTGGTAGTCGCCACGCACGAGGACCAGATCGGAGCCACCGTACACCTCGGTGCCAGCGTGGTCGCGGGTCAGGTGCTGGATGCCGTGGTAGCTGAGGGTCAGCCCTGCCACACGGACCTGGCCGACGCTGAAGGTCTCGACGTCGTCGAGGTCTTCTTCCAGGACCAGGCCCCACAGTGCCAACGCCTGTTCGTCCATGCCCTCCAGCAACGGCTCCAGGGCCTGGGCGTCAGTGATGACCTGCTGGCCCCGACCGGCGCAGGCCAGCACCGGCTTGATGCGTACCGGCCCCTCGCGCAGCAGCAGCTCGACCGCCCGGCGGGCGTCGCCTTTGCAAAACACCGTATAGCCACGGAGCAGGGCATCGCAGGCTTGTTGTGCAAACGCATCGGTCCAGCCGGGCGGGAAGCTGGCGTCGGCAGGCACTGGGTGGGAGATGGCCTTGGTAGCGAGGTGCGGATGACTGACGGCCCCGCCAAAAAGGTCGTTCTCGTCCTGGATGCCGAGCATCGCCTGGCGCGCCGGATCGACCAGGGTTTCGCTCGGCACGTAGTAACAGCATGCTTCGGCGTCGGGTAGAGGCGTTGGCTCGACGCGCTCGATGCCCAACAGGCGTGCCAGGTACTCGGCGATCCTCAGTTGGGTCGCCCGCTCGTGTTCGGGTGTGTGCTCGCGCGTATCGAGCAGTACGACAGCGCTTTTCGGTTCGCGGGAGTGGGGCATGGCCAGCCTCGCGTTCGCAGGGGGTGTAAGGGGTGTGAAGGCGCGCAGGCTGTTTAGTTCAGGAGGAAGGATCGACGGTCGGCATGGCACTTGGGGCAATGCATGCCTTGTTACGGTCGTGGTGATTGCGGGCGCCCGCCAGCTGTTTCATTATCGACGGCCTGGACCCGTCGACACCTATCCGCAGGAGTGCGCATGAACAGTCAGTCCCCGCTTCACGAATCCGTACCGGCGCGCCTTGCCCGCGTGCGCGAGGCCATGGCCCGGGAGGGCGTTGCTGCCCTGCTGGTGCCCTCGGCCGACCCGCATCTGTCCGAGTACCTGCCTGGCTATTGGCAGGGGCGGCAATGGTTGTCCGGTTTCGAGGGGTCGGTGGGCACGCTGGTGGTCACGGCGGATTTCGCTGGGCTCTGGGCTGACAGTCGCTATTGGGAGCAGGCGAACAAGGAGCTGGCCGGCAGTGGCATCGAACTGATGAAGCTGCGGCCCGGGCAGCCAGGCGCGTTGGAGTGGTTGGGTGCGCAGGTCGACGGTACCGTGGCGGTGGATGGTGCGGTCATGGCAGTGGCCGCTGCGCGCCAGTTAAGCGAACGTCTGCAGGTGCGGGGCGCAAAGCTGCGTACGGACATCGATCTGCTGACCGAAGTCTGGAGCGACCGGCCATCGCTGCCGGGCAATCCGGTCTACCAGCACCTGCCGCCCCATGCGACCGTCAATCGTGCGCAAAAGCTTGCCGAGCTGCGGGGCACCCTGCAGGAAAAAGGCGCCGACTGGCATTTTATTGCCACGCTCGACGATATCGCCTGGCTGTTCAATCTGCGTGGCAGCGACGTTTCCTACAACCCCGTGTTCGTCTCTTTCGCGTTGGTCAGCCAGGACAAGGCGTATCTGTTCGTCGGGCGCGACAAGGTTGATGGGCACCTGCGCCAGGTATTGGCGGCCGATGGTATCGAGGTTCGTGACTACGTAGCGGTCGGCGACGCGCTGGCGGCGATTCCGGCCACGGCCAGCCTGCTGGTGGATCCCGCACGGGTCACCCGTGGGCTGCTGGATAACCTGCATGAGCAGGTGCGGCTGGTCGAGGGCATCAACCCGACGACCTTGAGCAAGTCGCGCAAGGGTGAAGGGGATCTCGCCCATATCCGTCAGGCCATGGAGCAGGACGGTGCGGCACTGTGCGAGTTCTTCGCCTGGCTTGAGACGAATCTGGGGACCCAACGCATTACCGAGCTGACCATCGACGATCAGCTCAGCGCGGCCCGTGCCCGCCGTCCGGGTTTCGTGTCGCTGAGTTTTTCCACCATCGCGGCCTATAACGGCAATGGCGCCATGCCGCACTACCGCGCCACCGAGCAGTCACATGCCGTGATCGAGGGCAATGGCTTGCTGTTGATCGATTCGGGTGGCCAGTACCTGGGCGGGACAACCGATATCACGCGGATGGTGCCGATTGGTGAGCCCAGCCGCGAACAGAAGGCGGATTGCTCGCGGGTGCTCAAGGGCATGATCGCGCTGTCCAGGGCCAGGTTCCCGCGTGGGATCCTCTCGCCGCTGCTCGATGCCATCGCCCGCGCGCCGATCTGGGCTGACCAGGTCGATTACGGGCATGGCACCGGCCACGGTGTCGGCTACTTCATGAACGTGCACGAAGGCCCGCAGGTGATCGCCTACCAGGCGGCCGCCACGCCGCAGACAGCCATGCAGCCGGGGATGATCAGTTCCATCGAGCCGGGGACCTATCGACCGGGTCAGTGGGGGGTGCGTATCGAAAACCTTGTGGTTAATCGCGAGGTCGGCACCAGCGAGTTTGGCGAGTTCCTGGCGTTCGAGACCTTGACCCTGTGCCCGATCGACACGCGCTGCCTGTTGGTCGAGGCGCTGGGCAGCGAGGATATCGCCTGGTTGAATGGCTATCACCAGACAGTGCGGGAGCGGCTTGCCCCTTTGCTGGAAGGTGAAGCGCTGGCGTGGCTGGAGCGGCGGACCGCACCTCTCTGAAAGTGAAAAGGGCAGCCATTGGCTGCCCTTCATGCATCTGTTACTTGCAAATCACGATCATGCTGCGGCTGGTGTAGCCGGCAGGGTTTATGCCGAATACGTAATCGCCAGGCTCTTCGTCGGTGTCACCGGAGCGGGCGATGACCTTGTAACCCTTGCTGCTACAGGAGCTGGCGGCCTTGCTGTAGCACTTCTCCCACGACGAGGAGAGTCCCGAGCAATTGATATGCAGGCCTTTCTTCCCTCGTTTCACCTCGGTATTGGCTGTCGCGGCACATCCAGCGATGGCCAGGATGCCCAGGATGAGCAAAATACGTTTCATTCCTGTCCTTATACGGCCCGACTACATTAACGGACCTGACGTTTGCGCTTTGCCTCTTCCTTGATGGTCTCTGGCGTCCATGTGCCGCTCAGTAGATAGCGTCAAGATTATGATCTGGTGACAGCTTAATCAGCCACGCCGGGTGGTACAAGGCTGCAGGATGCCTAAATGAAAATATTTCTCAAATCAATCGGCAGCCACGGGTGGCGCCGCTTCCCGTTTCATGGAAAGGGTAGCGCCCACCGAGGCGGTGATGATGGCGAGAATGGCCAGCCACTGCCAGAGTGTGAGCTGCTCGCCCAGGAACAGCAGCCCGGACAATGCGCCAAAGGCCGGTTCGATGCTCATCAGTGTGCCGAAGGTGCGTGCGGGCATGCGGGTCAGGGCGACCATTTCCAGGCTGTAGGGTAGCGCGGTGGACAAGATCGCCACGCCCAGGGCCACCGGCAGCAGGGCAGGGGTGAGCAATGCGGCGCCGGCATGGGCGATACCGATGGGGGCGACGAACAGCGCGGCGATCACTACGCCGAGGGCGGCGGTCTGGATGCCGTTCTCGGCACCGGCTTTCTGCCCGTAGAGGATATACAGCGCCCAGCACACACCGGCGCCCAGGGCGTAGGCGGCGCCGATCGGGTCGAGGCTGGCGCCCGTCTGGCCTACGGGGATCAGCAGCAACAGCCCGGCGACTGCCAGGGCGATCCACAGGAAATCCAGCGCTCGTCGCGAGGCCCACAGCGCCACCGCGAGCGGCCCGGTGAATTCGAGCGCCACAGCGATACCAAGAGGCACGCTGCGCAGGGACATATAGAAGAGGAAGTTCATGCCGCCCAGGGCCATGCCGTAGATGATCACGCTGCGCAGGGTGCTGGCGTCCAGGCGCGCGCGCCAGGGCCTCAATATAAGCAGCATGATGATGCTGGCGAAGATGAGGCGCAGCGCTGTGGTGCCTTGGGCGCCAACAACTGGGAACATGCTCTTGGCCAGCGAGGCTCCGGACTGGATGGAAGCCATGGCGATCAGCAGCAGGCCGATGGGGAACAGCGTGGTGGCCAGGCTGCGTTGGGGGGAATTCATGTTGGGTTCCGTTGTTGTAAGCGCAAGGGTGCGCAATATAGTGCGCAGCGGGATGTGTATTGGCAAGGTCGAGTGTTGTTTCGGTGAGCGCGGCTTAGATTATGGAACGCATGGCAGCTGTCATGCGCTCCCGCGTCATATTCCTGAAATAAAAGGTTGACGGGGTTTCAGATCCCCTTATAATACGCCCCACTTCCAGCGACATCGGAACGAAAAACTCCTTGAATATCAAAGAGTTGATCGATCAAGAGGGTTGCGGAGGTGCTTCGGTCGTCAGATCGGCAGCGGTGAAAAAGGCAGTTGACAGCAGGTTGTAACGCTGTATGATTCGCCTCCCGCTACGAGAGATCGCAGCGAGTCAAGTGTTTGAAGTTGAACGGGTTTCTCGCAAAATACTTCAAAATAAACGCTTGACACGAAATGAGGAAAGCGTAGAATGCGCGCCTCGGTTGAGACGAAAAGCTCTTGGCCAACCGCTCTTTAACAAATTGAATCAAGCAATTCGTGTGGGTGCTTGTGAGTATGGACTGATAGTCGCCAAGATTATCAGCATCACAAGTGGCCATGCGAGAAATCACATAGTCATTTGAGATTGCTGAGCCAAGTTTAGGGTTTCTTAAAAACCCAAGCAGTATTGAACTGAAGAGTTTGATCATGGCTCAGATTGAACGCTGGCGGCAGGCCTAACACATGC
>NZ_JBYSYW010000026.1:0-82726 GCF_058783825.1 Pseudomonas sp. FW305-96 | reverse complement strand
CGACCACCGCCTCCCGCGCCGCCTCCCGCCCTTCGACCTGGATCGCCGACCGAATCCGCAACCCCGCCCGCTGCATTTCCTCCTCCAGCGTCTGCCGCGTCACCGACCCCGGCTCGCGCAGCACCAGCGGCGTATCGTCCAGGTCCGCCAGACTGATCTGCCCCCGGCTGGCCCAAGGATGCTGGTGCGAAACGAACGCCACCATCGGGTCACGCCGCATCGGCACGCAGAACAGCCGCTCGTCATCGACATCGCGCCCGAGCAGGGCCAGGTCGGCCTGGTAGCTGAACAACCGCGCCAGCGACTCATCGGTGTTGCCGGTCTCGATCTTCACCTGGATCCCCGGATAGCGCTGGCAGAACCGGGCAATCTGCGGCAGCACATGCACTGGCGCGTCCACCGCCAGGGTCAGGCTACCGGTGTGCAGGGCGCGTGAGTCTTGCAATAGCTCCTGGGCCTCGGCCTCGCAGGCGAACAGGCGCTGGGTGACGCCGAGCAGGCGCTCGCCCAGGTCGGTCAACTGCACCGAGCGTTTGTTGCGGTGAAACAGCAAAACGCCAAAGCGCTCCTCCAGTTTGCGCACCTGGTCGGACACCGCCGGCTGGGTGAGAAACAGCTTTTGCGCCGCGCGGGTAAAGCTGCCTTGCTCGGCAACCGCGTGGAAGGCCTTGAGTTGAGCGTGGGAAACCGACATCGAACACTCCGCTTAAAAGCTGGGCTTATGTGTGAAATACGATAAATCGATTTTATTTATCAGTCAGCAGCTGTTTCCATGTGTTTCAACCCGACGCCTCTGCCACGAGCAACGGCATGTCGGCCATGGCGGCACCACCGCCATCTGACCAGGTGACGTCCCTCCGTCACGCAGTGCGCAACACAACAACAAGACAGGCGTTTCTTCACATTCTGCCGGCACACTCAAACAAGAGGTCAGAGTCAAATGAACCAATCCCTGGGCGCCATCAAGCGCTGGCGCGTGCAGATTTTCGCGATCACCTGGCTGGCCTATGCCGCCTTCTACTTCACCCGCAAGGCCTTCTCGGTGGCCAAGCTCGGCATCGGCGAAGACCCCTCGTTCATGCTCGACAAGGCCGCCATGGCCAACCTCGACGCCATCTACCTGGCCGCTTACGCCGTGGGCCAGTTCACCTGGGGCATGCTCGCCGATCGCTTCGGGCCGCGGGTGGTGGTGCTCGGCGGGCTGCTGATCTCGTCGGCCGCCGCGGTGGTGATGGGCAGTTACGCAACCTTCCCGATCTTCGCTACCTGCATGCTGGTCCAGGGGCTGGCGCAGTCCACCGGCTGGGCGGGCTTGTGCAAGAACATCGGCAGTTTCTTCCCGGCGTCCCAGCGCGGACGGGTACTGGGGCTGTGGAGTTCGTGCTACGCCTTCGGTGGCCTGGTGGCCTCGCCGTTCGCCGGCTGGTGGGCCTACACCCTGGTCGGCACCTGGCACGCGGCATTCTTCTCCAGTGCCGTGGTGGTGGCCGTGGTGGCGGTGCTGTTCTTCATCTTCCAGCGCAACAAGCCCGAGGACGTCGGCCTGCCGGCGGTGGAGCCCGAACCGCAGAGCATGGCCCCGGGGGCGAACCTGTGCAGCGTCTGGGCACCGCTGCGCGAGATCCTGCGCAATCGCACGGTGCTGACCCTGGGCCTGGCCTACTTCATGCTCAAGCCGGCGCGCTACGCGATCTTGCTGTGGGGGCCGGTGATCGTCTTCGAGCAGATGCCCTCGGTGGGCAAGGTCGGCGCGGCGATCATTCCCACGGCCTTCGAGTTGGCCGGGCTGCTTGGCCCGATCCTCATCGGCCTGGCTTCGGACAAGCTGTTCGGCGCCCGGCGCATGCCGGCCTGCGTGATCAGCCTGGTGCTGCTGACCCTGACCCTGGCCGGTTTCATGGCGGCGATGCACAGCGGCAGCGTGGTGCTGGTGGTGGCCCTGCTGTTCGTCATGGGCCTGACCCTGTATGGCCCGGACTCGATGATCAGCGGCGCCGCGGCCATCGATTTCGGCACGGCCAAGGCCGGCGCCACCGCGGCCGGTTTCGTCAACGGCTGCGGCTCGGTGGGCGCGGTGCTTGGCGGCTTGCTGCCGGGCTACTTCGACAGCGTCACGGTATTCATCGTCTTCGCCGGCACCGCGCTGTTCTCCGCCCTGGTGCTGCTGCCGCACTGGAACAGCCGGCCGGCGACGGCCCCCCAGGCCACCGACGTGGCCCCCAATACCGGCATGGCGATCAAGCCACTGCGTACCTAGAGGAAAGCGAGCAGATGAGACCCTTCTGGCTGCAACAGGCCCTGGACCAGGAAGACGAGGCCCTGTGCCCGCCGCTCGCCGGCGATGCGCGCTGCGACGTGTGCATCGTCGGCGGTGGCTACACCGGGTTGTGGACTGCCTTGATGATCAAGGAACAGGCGCCGCAACTGGAGGTGCTGCTGATCGAGGCCGACATCTGCGGCGCCGGGGCCAGCGGGCGCAACGGTGGCTGCGCGCTGTCCTGGTCGGCCAAGTACTTCACCCTCGAACGCTTGTTCGGGGTGGCCGAGGCGGTGCGTCTGGTGGGCGAGTCCGAACGCAGCATCGGCGCCATCGGCGAGTTCTGCGCGGCCAATGACATCCGCTGCGACTTCCGCATGGACGGCACGCTCTACACCGCCACCAACCAGGCCCAGCTCGGCGGCACCGATGCGGTGATCGCCGCGCTGGAGCACCACGGCATCAACTCGTTCCAGCGCCTGGCGCTGGAACAGGTGCAGCGCCTGGCCGGCTCCCAGCGGCATCTGGAGGGCTGGTACTCGCCGGCCGCGGCCACGGTACAGCCGGGGCGGCTGGTGCGCGGCTTGCGCCGGGTGGCCCTGCAGCGTGGCGTGCGCATCCACGAAGGCACGGCGATGACCGGCCTGGAGCATGGCGTGCCGGCACAGGTGCGCACCCGGGCCGGCACCATCCGCGCCGACCGCGTGGTGTTGGGCCTCAATGCCTGGATGGCGCGGGCTTTCCCGCAGTTCGAGCGCAGCGTGGCGATCGTCTCCAGCGACATGGTGATCACCGAGCCGTGTCCCGAGCTGCTGCGTCAGATCGGCCTGGACAGCGGCGTCAGCGTGCTCGACTCGCGGATCTTCGTACACTACTACCACAACACCTCCGACGGTCGGCTGATGCTCGGCAAGGGCGGCAATACCTTTGCCTACGGCGGGCGCATGCTGCCGGTGTTCGACCAGCCGTCGCCGTATCAACCGTTGCTGCGTGACAGCCTGGCCGAGTTCTTCCCGGCGCTGGCCGAGGTGCCGTTGGCGGCGAGCTGGAACGGGCCGTCGGACCGCTCGGTGACCGGCCTGCCGTTCTTTGGCCGGCTCGATGGGCAGGGCAACGTGTTCTATGGCTTCGGCTATTCGGGCAGCGGGGTGGGGCCGTGTCACATGGGCGGGCAGATCCTCTCGTCGCTGGCCTTGGGGCTGGACAACGCCTGGACCCGCTCGCCGCTGGTCAAGGGTCCGCTGGGGCGTTTCCCGCCGGAGCCGGTGCGCTACCTGGGGTCGCTGATGGTGCGCAACGCCATTCGCCGCAAGGAGCGCGCCGAAGACCGCGGCGTGCGTCCACGCGGGCTGGATGTGCGCCTGGCGAAGTTCGCGGCGGCGGCGGGGAAGGCCGACAAGGGCTGAAGCTGATGCGATTTCTTGTCGAACCCGGTGCGCAGGGCGTATAAACTCTCCCCACTTTTTGGCCGGTCGCTTCCTGAACCGGCCGCTGAAACAAAGAGAGTCGATATGGGCGCACAGTGGAAAGCCAAGCATAGAGAAACGGCGGCCAACGCCAAGGGCAAGATCATGGGCAAGCTGGCCAAGGAGATCCAGATCGCCGCCAAGTCCGGCGCCGACCCGGACATGAACCCGCGCCTGCGCCTGGCCATCGTCCAGGCCAAGAAAGCCTCGATGACCCGTGAGACCCTGGAACGCGCGATCAAGAAAGGCGCCGGTCTGGACGGCGAGGCCGTGCAGTACCATGCCGTCAGCTATGAAGGCTTCGCCCCGCACCAGGTGCCGCTGATCGTCGAGTGCCTGACCGACAACGTCAACCGCACCGTGGCGCAGATCCGCGTCCTGTTCCGCAAGGGCCAGCTGGGTGCCAGCGGTTCGGTGGCCTGGGACTTCAACCACGTCGGCCTGATCGAGGCGACCCCGGAAGGCGACGCCGACCCGGAAATGGCAGCCATCGAAGCCGGTGCCCAGGACTTCGAGGACGGCGAGGAAGAGGGTTCGACCCTGTTCATCACCGATACCACCGACCTGGATGCCGTGCAGAAGGCCCTGCCCGAGCATGGCTTCACCGTCACCTCGGCGAAGATCGGCTACACCCCGAAAAACCCGGTGAGTGCGGCCAGCCTGAGCGCCGAAGCCCTGGCCGAGGTCGAGGCCTTCCTCGAGGCTATCGACGAGAACGAAGACGTGCAGAACGTCTATGTCGGCCTGACTGACTGATTGGTGCTTCAGGGGCCGCTCTGCGGCCCAATCGCCGGCAAGCCGGCTCCCACAGGGTTGCGCAGATGCCTGTGGGAGCCGGCTTGCCGGCGATGAGGCCTTTAGACTCACCCAAGGGGAGCTTGCATGAACCCCACCTTCGCCTCCCTCAGCCTCGCCCACCTGCGTACCCTCGACTGCCTCCTGCAGCTGAAGAACCTCAGCCACGCCGCCGAGCGCCTGGGCTGCAGTCAATCGGCGCTGAGCCGCCAGCTGGCCAGCCTGCGCGAGGCTTTCGACGACCCGCTGCTGGTGCGCCAGGGGCGTGGCTATGTGCTCAGCGAACACGCCGAAACGCTGGTCGAGCCATTGCGCCAGGTACTGGACGAGCTCAACGCCCTGCGCCAGCCCGCAGCGTTCGACCCGGCGCGCTGCGAACGGCGCTTCTGTCTGGCGGCCTCGGACTACGTGGCCGAACATATGCTGCCGCAGCTGGTGAAAGCATTGGAGCAGGAGGCGCCGGGGGTGTCGCTGGAGTACCGCACCTGGCAGGCCGGGCAGTACGCCTTGCTCGCCAGCGGCGAGATCGACCTGGCCACCACGCTGTTCGACGAGTCGCCACCCAACCTGCACGGCCGGCTGCTGGGTGAGGACCGGGCGGTGTGCCTGATGCGCCATGACCATCCGCTGAGCGCCCGCGGCGAACTGAGCCAGGACGACTACCTGGCCTTCAAGCATGTGCGGGTGTCCGGTGGCGGCGACAAGGACAGCTTCATCGACCGCCATCTGCGCGCCCAGGGGCTGCAACGGCGCGTCAGCCTGGAGGTGCCGTTCTTCAGCGCGATGGTCCAGGTGGTCGGCAACGGCCAGGCGCTGGCCACGGTGCCCGAGCATATCGCCCGGCAACTGGCGCGGTTGCATGGGCTGAGCTGGCGGCCGATGGGCTTTGTCGAGCACACCCAGCGTTACTGGGTGGTATGGCATCAGCGTCTGCAGGCCTCGGCCGAACATCGCTGGCTGCGTAACCGGGTGTTCGAGGTGTGGCGCCAGTCGCAGTTCGGCGTGCAGGGTGGGCATGCGCCTTTGCCATAGCAGCTATGCGTGAAGCGGGGTTATTCGGTGGGTGATGGAGGCCTAGACTGCGAGGCATTGTCAGCCAGGAGACCGCCCATGACCCCCGAACAATTCCGCCAGTACGGCCACCAACTGATCGACCTGATCGCCGACTACCGCCAGACCGTCGGCGAGCGCCCGGTCATGGCCCAGGTCGAACCCGGCTACCTCAAGGCCGCGCTGCCCCAAGGCGCGCCGCAGCAAGGCGAGCCGTTCGAGGCCATCCTCGCCGACGTCGACAAGCTGGTGATGCCCGGCCTGTCCCACTGGCAGCACCCGGACTTCTACGGCTACTTCCCCTCCAACGGCACCCTGTCGTCGGTGCTCGGCGACTTCCTCAGCACCGGCCTGGGCGTGCTCGGCCTGTCGTGGCAGTCCAGCCCGGCCCTCAGCGAACTGGAGGAAACCACCCTCGACTGGCTGCGTCAGCTGCTGGGCCTGAGCGGGCAATGGAGCGGGGTGATCCAGGACACCGCCTCGACCAGTACCCTGGTGGCGCTGATCTGCGCCCGCGAGCGTGCCACCGACCATGCCCAGGTGCGCGGCGGCCTGCAGGCCCAGGGCAAGCCCCTGGTGGTCTACGTCAGCGCCCATGCCCACAGCTCGGTGGACAAGGCCGCGCTGCTGGCCGGATTCGGCCGTGAAAACATTCGCCTGATCCCTACCGACGCGCACTACGCCATGCGCCCGGAGGCGCTGCGCGAAGCCATCGCCCAGGACCTCGCCGCCGGCAACCAGCCCTGCGCCGTGGTTGCCACCACCGGCACCACCACCACCACCGCGCTGGACCCGCTGCGCCCGATCGGCGAGATCGCCCAGGCCAACCAGCTGTGGCTGCACGTGGACTCGGCCATGGCCGGTTCGGCGATGATCCTCCCGGAATGCCGCTGGATGTGGGACGGCATCGAGCTGGCCGACTCGGTGGTGGTCAATGCCCACAAGTGGCTGGGCGTGGCCTTCGATTGCTCGATCTACTATGTGCGTGACCCGCAGCACCTGATCCGGGTGATGAGCACCAACCCCAGCTACCTGCAGTCGGCGGTCGATGGCGAGGTGAAGAACCTGCGCGACTGGGGCATTCCCCTGGGGCGTCGGTTCCGCGCCTTGAAACTGTGGTTCATGCTGCGCAGCGAAGGTGTCGAGGCCCTGCAGCAACACCTGCGCCGCGACCTGGAAAACGCGCAGTGGCTGGCCGCGCAGGTGGAGGGGGCTGCCGCGTGGGAGGTGTTGGCGCCGGTGCAGTTGCAGACCTTGTGCATCCGCCATCGCCCGACAGGTCTCGAGGGCGAGGCGCTCGATGCCCACACCCGCGCCTGGGCCGAGCGCCTCAACGCCTCGGGTGATGCCTATGTGACCCCGGCGACCCTGGATGGACGCTGGATGGTACGGGTCTCGGTGGGGGCGCTGCCCACCGAGCGCGAGCATGTCGAGCGGCTGTGGGCGCGGTTGCAGGGGGTGGTAGCTGAACAAGCCTGAAGCTATCGCTATAATCTTTACGCTATAGCGAATGGGCAAAAAAGGGCGTGGGGCGCAGGCCACGCAAGAGCAGCTCGGCCTGGGCCTGGGTCGAGGCGCGGGATGGCTTGATCTGCCCTGAGCTGCCGGGGGCCATGCCGAAGCGGAAGGTCGCCAGGGACGTAGACCACAGGTACAGCAGCAGGTGCTCGGGCGTGGTCCGCACGATCAGCCCGCGCTCCATCCACTGCGCCAGGCAGGCCAGCGTCTGCCTGGCACTGCCGCGCAGCAGCTCGGCGCGTTCACCGGGCAGTTGCCGGGCGCCATGCAGCATTTCCTTGAGCCAGACGCGCACCGCGCCTGGGTGTTGGCGCGCCACCTCGGCCTTGGCCTTGAAGTAGCGGGGCAGGGCCTGTTCGGGGTGAGCCTCCGGCACCAGGCTGCGCGAGGCGCGCAGCAAGGGTTCCATCACCAGGTCGAGCACTGCGGTGTAGAGCAGGCGTTTGTTGCGGAAGTAGTAGAACACGTTGGCCCTGGGCAGCCCGGCGCGGGCGGCGATAGCGTCGACCCGGGCGGCGGCGAAACCATGGTGGGCGAATTCCTCGCTGGCGGCGGCGAGGATCAGTTGCAGGTTGCGATCACGGATACTGGGCATGGCAAACACGTACTTCTGAATCGATATGTTCAAAAGTATATAGCGGTAGCGTGTTCGCCGACAGCTGCCCAGGCTCGTGTTCAAGCGAGCCTGTGTCGGATCAGCAGGCTTCGCGCCAGGCGCGGATCTGCTCCAGCGTTGCGGTGGCGCCACCGCAGACGATCACCAGGACATTGCCAAAGGCCGCCACTGCCTCTGGGTGTTCGAGCAAGGCCAGCGCCGCGCCGCAGGCCGGCTCCACCAGCAGACGGTGATCGCGCAGCAGGCGTTCGCAGGCGTCGAGCGCCTCGCGATCACTCACCAGGTGGCTGACCACCGGGTGCTGGCGGGTGCAGGCCAGCGCCTGTTCGGCTATCCGCTTGGCGCCCAGTGAAGTGGCGACCGAGGTGATCCCCGGCAGTTCCACGGTGTGCCCGGCAGCCATGGCCGCGTGCAACGACGCCGCGCCTTCGGTTTCCACGGCCAGCACCGGCACATCCTGCCAGCCATTGCGCTGCAACCCTTCGACCACGCCGCGCAGCAGGCCGCCGCCGCCAACCGACAGCACCACCGCATCCGGCTTGCAGCCGGCCTGGGCCACTTCATCGATCATGCTGGCGTGGCCGGTCCACAGCAGCGGGTCGTCGAACGGGTGGATGAAGGCGTCACCCGCGCCCAGCAGGGTCTGCGCGTGCTCGTTGGCTTCCTGCCAGGAGCTGCCGCGCACCACCACGCTGGCGTCTTCCAGGCGCAGCAGTTCCTTGGCCCGTTCGGTGGTGGTCTCGGGCACCACCACGGTCACCGGCACGCCGAGCTTGCGGCCGGCGTAGGCCACCGCCAGCCCGGCATTGCCGCCGGATGAGGAGACGAAGTGACGGGCGCCGCGAGCATGGTGCACCTCGCAGGCGTGGCCGACGCCGCGCAGCTTGAACGAGCCACAGGGTTGCAGGGCTTCGAGCTTGAGCCATACCGGGCGGCCGGCGCTCAGCGACAGCGGACGGGATTCGATCAGTGGGGTAGGGATATGCAAGGGCATGGTGGGCTCCGTGGCTCAGTCGCGGGCAGCCGCGGCGGGCTCGCCGCGCAGCTGTTCCAGGTAGTTGTAGACGGTGTAGCGGGTCACGCCGAGGGCCTCGGCGGCTTTCTCGACGCCGCCCTTGACGATGAACAGGCCGCGCTCCTGCATCACGCGCACGGCCTCGACCTTGGCCTGCTTGGTCATCCGTCCCTGGCCGCTGCGCTGCAGCGCGTCCTGGATGATCCCGGCCATCAACGCGGTCATGTCCGCTGGCTCGTCGCCTGGCACCGTCGCCGGTGTGGCGCCCAGCGGTTGGAAGTGCCGCAGGAATGCCATCGCCGCATCCAGGCCGGTGACGTCGGTGTTCACGCACAGGCTGGCGAAGGGCTGTCCGGTGCTGTCACGGTAGATCGCCGTGGCGCTGCGCAGGCTGCGCCCCTTGAGGGTGGTGGGGTAGTCGGGCAGCACCACAGGGTCGCAGCCCTGCTGGTCGGCGGCGGCCTGCATCAAGGCCTTGAACCCTTGGTCCTGTTCGGGAGCGGCGAGTATCGGGCTGCCGACCTGGCGGCCGGAGAGCTCGCCATTGACGATCGCCACCACCGAGCGTTCCGGGTGTTCGAGGTCGTGCAGAAGGATTTCCACATTGCGCGGGACGACGCTGCCCAGCGCCTGCAGGGCGGTCTTGAGCACGTTCAGGGTGAGCTGGCGTTCGTGGGCGAGGGTGAGCATGATCGGCACCAGATTCAATATTGTGTTGAATATTACACAAAAAGTTGAATTTGGCGAAGGTGTCGAACGCTCAAAAGCAATCGCGGGGCCCTCCCGTTCCTACCCAGGGCAGGAGCGGAAGGGCCCCGCGATCAGGTGCGTCAGCCCAGTTTCGGCGTACGCGGCGGGACGATGCGGCGCGAGCCGGTGGACTCGAAGGCGGCGGCGAATTTCAACAGATTGTTGTCGCTGTACGCCTTGCCCGCGAAGGTCAGGCCCACCGGCATGCCGATGTCGGCCATCACGCCCATCGGCACGGTCACGGTCGGCACGCCCAGGTGACGGATCGCCAGGTTGCCGTTGGCCACCCAGATGCCGTTGCTCCAGGCGATGTCTGCCGATTCGGGGTTCACATCGGCGTCCGCCGGGCCGACATCGGCCACGGTGGGGAACAGCACCGCGTCCAGGCCCTGGGCGTCCATCCAGTCTTCCAGGTCGAGCTTGCGGGTGGCTTCCAGGCCGCGCAGGCCGTCGGGCACGGTGGCGATCTGGTCCCAGCTCTTCAGGCCGCGCTTGGCCATGTTGACGTACTCGTCCATGCCGGCGGCGAGGTCGTCTTCACGGTTGGGCAGGGTGCCGGGGTCGTGGGGGAAGATCTGCGGGCCATCGACATCGGCCAGGCGGTTGAGCTTGGGATCGTCGTTGGCGCGCAGGAAGTCGTCGAAGGCCCAGCCGGACAGTTCCCACAGTTCGTCATGCAGGAACTCCTTGCTGACGATCCCACGGGTGAACACGGTCGGCGCGCCGGGGCGATCGCCCTCGCAATTGGAAACCAGCGGGAAATCGGTCTCGAGCACTTCGGCACCGGCCGCTTCCAGGGCCTGGCGGGCTTGCTGCCACAGCTCGATCACGCTGGCACGGGTATTGATGCGCTGGCCGGTCGGGCCGCCGATACCGGGCTTCTCCGAGGTGCCGGCTTCGGCGTCGGCATTGATGTACATGCGTGGCACGGCGAAGCGCTTGCCCTTGAGCGACTCGGCGCCCGTGGCCAGCTCCAGGTACGAGGCGGGGCGCACGCTCGAGGCGGCCGGGATCGGCACCCAGGGTTGCAGGCGCCACAGGTCGCCGCGCTTGTCGGCGTCGTCGGCCACCACCACGTCGAGGATCTCCAGCAGGTCGGCCATGGTCCGCGCATAAGGTACGACCACGTCCATGGTCGGCGTCAGCGGCCAGTTGCCGCGCACCGAGATCACCCCGCGCGACGGGGTGTAGGCGCACAGGCCGTTGTTCGAGGCCGGGCCGCGGCCACTGGACCAGGTTTCCTCGGCCAGGCCGAAGGCGCTGAAGCTGGCGGCGGTGGCGGTGCCGGCACCGTTGGAGGAGCCGGAGGCGAAGGGGGCGGTCAGGTAGGCGGCGTTGTACGGGCTCTCGGCACGGCCATACACGCCACGTTGCATGCCGCCATTGGCCATCGGCGGCATGTTGGTCTTGCCCAGGCAGATGGCGCCGCCGGCGCGCAGGCGCTCGACGGTGAAGGCGTCGCGCTGGGCGACCAGGTCCTTGAATGCCGGGCTGCCGGAGGCGGCAGTCAGGCCCTTGACCAGGTAGCTGTCCTTGGCGGTGTAGGGGATGCCATCCAGCGGGCCGAGGGTTTCGCCACGGGCACGG
Organism: Pseudomonas sp. FW305-96; assembly: GCF_058783825.1. Classification (NCBI taxonomy): domain Bacteria; kingdom Pseudomonadati; phylum Pseudomonadota; class Gammaproteobacteria; order Pseudomonadales; family Pseudomonadaceae; genus Pseudomonas; species Pseudomonas sp. FW305-96. Next base: position 71,672 of record NZ_JBYSYW010000026.1, on the reverse strand, counting down.
CGGGCATCGGAGGCTTCGGCCTCTTTCAGGGCCTCGGGGTTGCGCACCACCACGGCGTTGAGCCGCGTGGCGGTGTCGGCGCCGTCGTAGGCGTCGATGCGGGCCAGGTACGCCTTGACCAGCTCGACGGCCGTCGTGCGGCCGGACTCGAGCGCGTCGCGCAGCTCGGCAATGGAAACCTCGGTTACCTCGATCATGCTGTCACCACAGTTGTGCAGGTGGAAAATCATGGCGGCGAGTGTAGCAAGAAGGTCCCGATGGGCGCAGGCATGCAGCGGGGAAATGGTTGGTTGCAGCCAGGCAATCGAACGGCAGGTCGGTGTGCGCAGTTGCCTATGCCCCTCGAGGCATAGGCAACACGAATGAGGCGTACGCGTCGCTATGTGCGGGGTGACTGGGTCACTCCAGGTCGCTGGCCGCGTGGCGCTCCGCCACCTGGCTGGCTTCCTCGCCCCAGGTGCGGTTGATGCGGGTACCACGCTGCACCGCCGGGCGCTGGGCGATGGCCTCTGCCCAGCGCTGCACATTGGCGTATTCGTCCACCGCGAGGAACTCGGCCGCGCCGTACAGGTTGCCGCGCACCAGTTGGCCATACCAGGGCCAGACGGCGATGTCGGCGATGCTGTACACGTCGCCGCCCAGGTAGGCGCTTTCAGCCAGGCGCCGGTCGAGCACGTCGAGTTGGCGCTTGGCTTCCATGGTGAAGCGGTTGATCGCGTATTCGAACTTTTCCGGCGCGTAGACGTAGAAGTGGCCGAAACCACCGCCCAGATAAGGTGCGGCGCCCATCTGCCAGAACAGCCAGTTGAGGGTCTCGGTGCGTGCGGCCAGGTCCTGGGGCAGGAAGGCGCCGAATTTTTCCGCCAGGTACAGCAGGATCGCGCCGGACTCGAACACCCGCACCGGCGGTTCGACGCTGCGGTCGAGCAGGGCGGGGATCTTCGAGTTGGGGTTGACCTGCACGAAGCCGCTGCCGAACTGGTCGCCTTCGCCGATACGGATCAGCCACGCGTCGTACTCGGCGCCGCCGTGGCCGAGGGCCAACAGTTCTTCCAGGAGGATGGTGACCTTGACCCCGTTGGGCGTGGCCAGGGAGTAGAGCTGCAGCGGATGCTTGCCGGTGGGCAGCGGCTTGTCGTGGGTGGCGCCGGCCACCGGGCGGTTGATGCTGGCGAACTGGCCACCGGAAGGGGCCTCGAAGGTCCAGACCTTGGGCGGGACATAAGGGGGCTTGCTCATTGAGATCTCCTGGAGGGCGCGATGCGGCCGGGTAAGGACGTGGACAGCCTTTCTATGCCATGGGTTCGCCGTGCAGGGCAAATGCCATGCGTGCCCGCAGCGGATGCATGGCGCCTACAGGGACCGCGCCGAGGCCGGAATCGGTGCGGTTGGCGCCTCTGGCTTTTTCGCCGGTTTCAGCCGCGATACCCCGAACAGCACCAGGACCAGCCCGGCCACCTGGTACAAGGAGATCGCCTCGCTGAGGATCAGCCATGAGGCCAGCATCGTCAGCACCGGCCCCAGGTTGCCCACCGCCGCCGTGTGCGTGGGCCCGAGGCGCTGGATCGCCAGCGCCACCCAGTAGATCGGCAGCACCGTGGAGAACAGCGCCATCAATGCTGCGTTGAGCCACACCGTGCCGGGCAGCTGCAGCAGCGGCGCGACATCGGCCACCAGCAGGTAGTGGGCCAGCACCATCAGCGAGGAGGCGGTGCCGCACAACCCGGCCAGGCGCATCGAATTCATGCGCTTGAGCATCATGCCGGTGCCCGAGTAGTACAGGGCATAGGTGACCGCGCTGGCGAACACCCACAGCGAGCCGACCAGCACCGCATTGCCGCCGCCCGAGGCGCTGATGTCGTGGACAAAGGCGATGCCCAGCCCCAGGTAGCACAGGCCCATGGCCGCCAGGGTGCGCAGGGTCGGGCGTTCGCGCTGGACGATGGCCTGGATCACCAGCACCAGGGTCGGGTAGGTGAACAGGATCAGCCGCTCGAGCCCGGCACTGATGTATTGCAGGCCGTAGAAGTCGAACAGGCTGGCCAGGTAGTAGCCGAACAGGCCAAGCAAGGCCACCCGCAGGCCGTCGCCGGCGCTCAGCGGCGCGCCGCCCTGGCCACGGCTGGCCCACACCAGCCAGGCGAACAGCGGCAGCGACAGGGCCATGCGCAGTGCCAGCAGGCTGATGGCGTCCACCGGGCCTGCGGCATAGGCGAGCTTGACGAAGATGGCCTTGAAACTGAAGCCCAGGGCGGCGAGTACGGCGTACAGGCTGCCGTTGGCAAGGGCGCGCTGGAGCGGGGCGGGCAGGCGGGTCATGGCGGGTCCGTGGCACAGAGGAGGTGTGGTTTATTCTGCGCAGAACACACCCGCGCTAGAATCGCTTTTTCTCGAACATGGCGTTCTGATTTGGAGAAGCCCTGATGCACTTCGACCTGGCCGACCTGCGGCTGCTCGCCGCCATTGCCGCCACCGGTAGCCTGAGCAAGGCGGCGGCGACCTTCCCGGTGGCGGTATCGGCCGCCAGCACCCGCCTGCGCCTGTTCGAGGCGCGCAGCGGGTTGACCCTGTTCCTGCGCAAGGCCGACGGTATGCAGCTGACCCCGGCCGGGCGCCTGGTGCTGGAGTCGGCGCGGGGCGTGCTGGGCGAGGCGCAGAAGCTGCAGGACACGCTGCGCGAACTCGCCGGCCAGCGGCGCATCACCCTGCACCTGGCGGCGTCCACCGTGACCAACAGCACCCTGTTGCCGGCCGTGCTCGGGCCGTTCCTGGCCGACTACCCGGAGGTGGACCTGCAACTGGTCGAGCACAAGAGCATCGATGTGCTGCGGGTGGTGCTGGCCGGGGAGTGCGAGATCGGCGTGTACGACGGCAACCTGGTCAACGAGGGCGTGGTGTCGCTGCCGTTTCGCACCGAGCGCCTGGTGCTGCTGGTGCCGCTCGATCACCCGTTGGCCGGGCGCGGCCAGCTGCGCCTGGCGGACGCGCTGGGCTTTCCCTTCGTCTGCCTGCCCGCCGAGCGTGCCATGCAGCGCTTTGTCGAGGAGCTGGCGATGAACCTGGCCATGCCGCTGAAGGTGCGGGTGCGCGCGCCCAGCTTCGAAGCCATCGCCCAACTGGTGGCCCAGCACGCGGGTATCGCCATGCTGCCGGAAACGGCGGCGCTGCGCGCCGAGCAGGAGCTGGCGGTGCGCCGTGTGGCGCTTGAGGAGCGTTGGGCGACCCTGGAACTGCGTATCTGTTTCCGTAGCTGGGAGGCGCTCAGCTCGCACGGGCGACAGCTGGTGAGCTTCCTCTCTGGGCAATGACAGGTGACTGTCGTCGAGTATTCGGATGAATGGGTTGGTCGTCCGAGCGCCATCATTTGGATATCATTTATGCCTGTGCAATGGCCCTTGAACGCATACAATCACCGTTCTGAACGGTAACCCAGATACAGGCCACTTCCACCCATGGCGTTCGACGCTTCCACCATGCTGACCCTCACCATCGCGCTGGCCGCGGCCGCCGCGCTTTATCTGGCCGTGGAGTGGCGCAGCGTGCGCGAGTCCTCGCTGCTGTGCTGGAGCGCCAGCTTCGCCACCATCAGCGTCGGTTCCTCGCTCGCCTTGCTGCGTGGCAGCGGATATCTGTTCATCGGTATCTGGTTCGCCAACGGCATGCTCGTGGCTGCCCACTGGCTGTTCCTGCTGGGGGTGTCACGCTTTACCGAAACCCGCCTGTCACGGCTCTGCTACCTGGCCCCGCTGGCCTGGCTGAGCCTGTTGCTGTTGCCGCAGTGGCCCACCTGGTCGAAGACCTTCCTGGTGGCCAACTCGCTGCTGGTCGCCGCGTTCACCCTGTACGCCAGCGCATTGTTGCGCCCGCACGGCAAGTCGTTCAGTGTCGGCGCGGTGCAGCTGCGCTGCATCCTGCTGCTGCACGGGCTGTTCTACCTGGCCAAGACGCTGCCGGCGCTGCTGCCGGGGACACTGATCGACCTGACCGCGTTTCGCGGGCAGATCATCCAGGTGTCGCTGGTGGAAGGGGCCATGGCGATCATGCTGATTGCCCTGTCGATGACCGGCACCGTGCGCTACCGCCGCGAGGAGCGCATCGAGCGCCTGGCCGCGCGCGATCCGCTGACCGCGCTGTACAACCGCCGTGCCCTGGAAATGCGCGCGGCGAACCTGTTCAACGAGGTTTCCCCGGCAAACCCCGGGGCCTTGCTGCTGATCGACATCGACCACTTCAAGCTGGTCAACGACCTGCATGGGCATGCCGCCGGCGACCGCCTGCTGGTGGCCTTGAGCGAGATGATCCGGGCCATGCTGCCGGAGCGGGCGATCGCCGCACGGCTGGGCGGCGACGAGTTCGTGATCCTCCTGGCCGGGGCTTCGCGCGAAGCCATCCAGCGCCTGGCCGAGGCCCTGCGTCAGCAGTTCCAGGGCACCGCCGAACAGGCGTTCCGCACCCCCGAGGCGGTGACCCTGAGCATCGGCGCCAATCTGTTCGACCGCCCGCCGGCCAGCCTGGCGGCGTTGATCGAGCAAGGCGACGTGCTGCTGTACGCCTCCAAGCGCAGCGGGCGCAACAGCCTGCAACTGGTGGACGGGCTGCGCGGCTGAACTACTTGTTGTTGATGCACTGCGACTGCACCGCGTAGCGCACGGTGCGCAAGGTGCCCTGGCTGTCTTCGAAGGTCATCAGCCGTGGCACCACCTCGCAGGTGCGCGGGTCGCCCGATTGGCGCACGAGGCGGGCAACGTCGAGCTTCATGCCATAGCGGTAGTCGACGATCTCCGGCATGGGCTTCGCCCGCTTGGCCGCATAGGCCGCCACGGCCTGCTGGTGGTCCGCCAGCAGCTGTTCGCTGTCCAGCCTGGAAAAGCCGCTGGCCTGGGTCGAGAGGGAAAGCACCAGCAGGGCGGCGGTGAGGGTCGGTCGTAGCATGGTCGTGCCTCCGAAAAGTTCGTTTCGCAGACCACGCTAGCGATGCCCGGCCAACAGGGGCATGACGGCCGGGTTACAGATCTGAAAGCTGGGCGCGCACGCAGCTTCCCCGGCTGCGCATGACACGATTGTAATGCCCGCATCACCTTCCCGTTATCCGCCAGCAGCGAGCATCAGGCTCGGCCAATGGGGCTGGGTGCGTGCGCATCTGGCCAGACCAGGGAGGCTCCAGCGCCAGGGCCTGACAACAAGAACAGCCGCAATCGAAGGAGCAGTGGATGAAGAGCAATCCGACACTTTCCCTGGCCGCCCTGGTGGCGCTGGCCGGCTTCGGCCCGGCGGCCTGGGCCGCAGAAGAGCAGAAGGAAGGGTTCATCGAGGGCAGCCGCCTGAGCGTGCTCAACCGCAATTACTATTTCAATCGCGACCATCGCGATGGCCCGGCCCCCACCTACAACAGCGGCAAGGACAGCGGCAACGGCTACTCCGAAGCCTGGGCCCATGCCGTGATCACCCGCTTCGAGTCCGGCTTCACCCAAGGCACGGTGGGCGTCGGGGTGGACGCCTTCGCCATGCTCGGGCTCAAGCTCGACACCGGTGGCGGGCGCAACGGTGGGCGCAGCTCGTTCGACGTGCTGCCGGTGGACCGCGATGGCCAGGCTCGCGACGAATACACCAAGCTCGGCGGCGCGGCCAAGGTGCGCCTGTTCGACACCGTGCTGCGGGTGGGCGATGTGTTCCCGGTCAACCCGGTGGTGGCGGCCGGTGACTCGCGGCTGTTGCCGGAAAGTTTTCGCGGCGTGACCCTGGAGAACACCAGTGTGCAAGGCCTGACGCTGCAGGCCGGGCGCCTGCACGCCATGAGCCAGCCGGTGTCCAGCGACTTGCGCGACAACTTCGTGACGTTCTACGGCGGCCCGGTGGATTCGCCGTGGATCGCCTACGGCGGTGGCGACTACGCGATCAACGAAAACGTCAGCGTCAGCCTGTTCGGCAGTCGCTTGAAGGATGTGTGGAACCAGTACTACGCCGGCACCAGCGTGACCTGGCCGTTGTCGGATGAGCTGGCGCTGATCGGCGGGTTCAATTTCTACAACGCCAGGGACGAAGGGCGTCAGCGCCTGGGCCAGTTCGACAACGACATCTGGAGCGCCAAGCTCGGCGTGCGCTACGGCGCCCATACCCTGGCCCTGACCCACCAGCGCAACAACGGCGACGACGACTTCGACTACCTGCGCCAGTCCGATTCGATCTTCCTCGACAACTCCATCCAGTACAGCGACTTCAACTCGCCGAAAGAGCGCTCATGGATGCTGCGCTACGACTTGAACATGGCCGCCTACGGTTTGCCGGGGCTGTCGTTCATGACCCGCTATGGCCGTGGCAGGGACGCCGACTACAGCCATGCCAACGCCTACTACATGCGCCGCGACGGCAACGGCGACCCGCTCACCGACCAGAAGCGCTGGGAGCGCGACATCGAGGTCAAGTACGTGGTGCAGACCGGCGCGGCCAAGGACCTGGCACTGCGCGTGCGCCAGGCCACCACCCGGGCGACAGCCTTCGAGTCGGACCTGGACGAGGTACGGGTGATCGTCGAGTACCCGTTGTCGATTCTCTGAACCACACGGATTCACCTTGAGAAGCCCCTGTGCTCCTTTGGTTGCGGGGGAATGTCTTGACGCCTCTGACGAGGCGTCTTTCTTTCGGCACCGCCGATGTCAGTGGCCGAACGCTTTCAAGCTGCCCTTGCGGCTCGCTTCATAGGCTTCCCGCGCCATGGGTCGTGCCTGCGGGTTGCCCAGGTCTTCCATTGCCAGCCGGTGGGTTTCCGGTGCCAGGTAGGCGGCCAGCGCGCACACGCAGGTAATGAGGAACGCCAGCCCGCCGACCACCAGCGGGATATTGTCCGAGCCCGGCGGCGCGACTGCGGCGAACAACGCCGGCAGCATGGCAGTGATCATGGTGCCGAGGTTCTGCGCGATGGCCATGGCCGAGACCCGGTAGCGGGTGTGGAACAGCTCCGGATAGAAGCTCGGGAACACTGCGTTGTAGCCCTGGTAGACCATGCCCCACATGATGATCGAGGCGGCGAAGGCCAGCGGCACGTTCTGGATGCTGATCGCATACAGGTAGACGAAGGCCAGCAGGCCGGAGCCCAGGCAACCGGCGATCATGGTCGGGCGCCGGCCGATCCTGTCGCTGAGGTTGCCGACGAAGGGGATCACCAGCACCGCGACGATGTTGCCCACCACCGGGATCCACAGGTACACGCTCTTGTCAAAGCCGATACCGTAGGCCGGCTGCACCGCGTAGGCCGCGCCGAAGATGGTGGCGACCACCGGGATCACGTTCATCAGCGCCATGAACATCACCAGCACCATGTGCTTCCAGCTGTGGCGGAAGGCCTCGCTGATCGGCGACTTGGCCACCTTGTCCTGTTTCTCTTCCCTAACGAAGGCCGGAGTCTCGTGAACCTCCTTGCGGATGATGAAGCCAGCCACCAGCACCAGCGCGCTCATCAGGAACGGAATGCGCCAGCCCCAGTCGTTGAAGGCCTCGCTGGGCATGAAGTAGGCCAGCGGCAGGAACACCGCGGCGGCCATCACCTGGCCGGCCTGCACCCCTTGCAGGGTGTAGCTGGCGTAGTAACCACGCCGGCCGAACGGCGCGTGCTCCATGATCATCGAGCTGGCGCCGGAGATCTCGCCGGCCACGGCGAAGCCCTGGACCAGGCGCAGCAAGACCAGCAGTGCCGGGGCCAGCAGGCCGACATCGTGGTAGGTCGGCAGCAGGCCTACGGCCATGGTCGACAGGCCCATGAGGAACATGCACAGCAGCAGCACGTTCTTGCGCCCGCGGGTGTCGCCCCAGTGGCCAAGCACGAAGGCGCCCACCGGGCGCGCCAGGTAACCCACGCCGTAGGTGGCCAGCGAGGCGATGATGGCCATCTTCGGGTCGGCGGACGGGAAGAAGATCTGCGGGAAGATCAGCGCCGCGGCCTGGGCGTAGATGAAGAAGTCGTAGTACTCGAGGGCAGAGCCGATCCATCCGCTGGCGGTGGCTTTCTTGGCTTGGGAACTTGAGCGGGCCATGTTGTCTCCGTTGTTCTTGTCAGGGGCCGGATTGGTCAGCGCTTGAGGCGCGGGCAGGGGCTGTGTGGAGAAGACGAACGAGGCGGCGCGGATCGCAGGGCGAGCAAGGTGTGCATAGGTCGGTACCCGTTTTCTTGAACTTATTATGTGGTGACGTTGGGTATTGCAGCGCAGGTTCCGCCGAACGACCGGCGTGGCGGCGGGAAGGGGCGGCGGGCCTGCGACTGGTGTTCATGGTTGTTCACGGGGGTGGGTGACGCAATTCGCTGGAACGGGTTTTGTTCGGTAATCGAACAAAAACTAACTGTTCCGTACAAAGTTCGTTGCCGGGGCGACTTTACCTGCGAATAATCGATCGTGCCAGGCCTCACTCAATAACAAGGAACACCCGCCATGCACCGTTCGATTGCCACCGTTTCCTTGAGCGGCACCCTGCCGGAAAAGCTCGAAGCCATCGCCGCCGCCGGTTTCGACGGCGTCGAGATCTTCGAGAACGATCTGCTGTACTACGCCGGCAGCCCCCGCGAAGTGCGCCAGTTGTGCGCGGACCTGGGGCTGGCCATTACCCTGTTCCAGCCGTTCCGCGATTTCGAGGGCTGCCGCCGCGACCGCCTGCGCAAGAATCTCGACCGCGCCGAGCGCAAGTTCGACCTGATGCAGGAGCTAGGCACCGACCTGGTGCTGGTGTGCAGTAATGTCCAGCCCGACGCCCTGGGCGACGAACAGTTGCTGGTGGACGACCTGCGCCTGCTCGCCGAACATGCCGGCGCGCGGGGCCTGCGCATCGGCTACGAGGCCCTGGCCTGGGGGCGCCACGTCAATACCTGGCAACAGGTGTGGAACCTGGTGCGCCAGGCCGACCACCCGGCACTGGGGGTGATCCTCGACAGCTTCCATACGCTGTCGCTCAGGGGCGACCCCAGCGGCATCCGCGATATCCCTGGCGAGAAGATCTTCTTCGTGCAGATGGCCGATGCGCCGATCCTGGCCATGGATGTGTTGGAGTGGAGCCGGCACTTCCGCTGCTTCCCCGGCCAGGGGGAAATGGACCTGGCGGGCTTTCTGGCGCCGATCCTGGCCAGCGGCTATCGCGGCCCGTTGTCGCTGGAGATCTTCAATGACGGTTTCCGCGCGGCGCCACCCCGGCAGAACGCCGCCGATGGCCTGCGCTCGCTGCTGTACCTGGAGGAGAAGACCCGCCGCCAGCTCGAGCGCGAGGCGCGGGCGGTCGAGCCGGGCGTGCTGTTCGCGCCGCCGGCCGCCAGCCGCTACGACGGCGTGGAGTTCCTCGAGTTCGCCGTCGACGAGGCGGTCGGCGCACGCCTGGGCGCCTGGCTCAAGCGCCTGGGCTTCGCCGAGGCCGGCGAGCACCGCAGCAAGGCCGTGCGTCTGCTGCGCCAGGGCGATATTAACATCGTCCTCAATGGTGAACCTTATTCGTTCGCCCACAACTTCTTCGAAGCCCATGGCCCGTCACTGTGCGCCACGGCCTTGCGGGTCAACGCTGGCCAGGACGCCCTGCAGCGCGCCATGGGCTACCGTGGCCAGCCGTTCCGCGGCCTGGTCGGCCCCAACGAGCGCGAGATCCCGGCGGTGCGCGCACCGGACGGCAGCCTGTTGTACCTGGTGCAGCCCGACGGCAACGGCCAGACCCTCTACGACACCGATTTCCGCCTGGACCCGACAGCCCGCGCCAGTGGTGGCCTCAAGCGAATCGACCACATGGCCCTGGCGTTGCCGGCCGAGGCGCTGGACAGCTGGGTGCTGTTCTACAAGAGCCTGTTCGACTTCACCGCCGACGACGAGGTGGTGTTGCCCGACCCCTATGGCCTGGTCAAGAGCCGTGCCCTGCGCAGCCACTGCGGCACCCTGCGGCTGCCACTGAACATCTCGGAAAACCGCAACACCGCCATCGCCCATGCCCTGGACAGTTATCGCGGCTCGGGCGTGCACCACGTCGCCTTTGACTGTGACGACATCTTCCGCGAGGTGGCCAGGGCCAAGGAGGCCGGCGTGCCGTTGCTGGAAATCCCGCTGAACTACTACGACGACCTGGCGGCGCGCTTCGACTTCGACGACGAGTTCCTCAGCGAGCTGGCGTACTACAACGTGCTGTACGACCGCGATGCGCAGGGCGGCGAGCTGTTCCACGTGTACTCCGAGCCGTTCGAAGGGCGGTTTTTCTTCGAGGTCATGCAGCGCAAGGGCGGCTATGCCGGCTATGGCGCGGCCAACGTGGCGGTGCGCCTGGCAGCGATGGCCAAGGCGCGCAGCGGGGCAGGGCGCAAGGTGGTGTTGTGAGCGAGGCCCTTGGCCGGCGACGGCGCCTCTAGGCCAAACCTGACCACCCGACCAACACCGCGCTTCCCAGCATCGCCCGGCTCACGGATAATCGCCCGGATTACTACAACGAGCCTGTGAGTCGGTATGAGTGATTCGGTCGTCAAGCCTGAAGTCGAAGGCCTGCGCAAGACGCGCAAGAACAATCCGGAAAAGACCCGCGAGAACATTCTCCAGGCCGCCATCACCGAGTTCGTCCAGCAGGGCCTGGCGGGCGCCCGGGTCGATGCCATTGCCGAGCGCACCGCCACCTCCAAGCGCATGATCTACTACTACTTCGGCAGCAAGGAGCAGTTGTACGTCGAGTGCCTGGTCAAGCTCTACGGCGACATTCGCAAGACCGAGCACAGCCTGGACCTCGACTCGCTGGCGCCCGAGCAGGCGATCCAGCGCCTGGTGGAGTTCACCTTCGACCACCACGCCAACAACGTCGATTTCGTGCGCATTGTCTGCACCGAGAACATCCACTACGGCGAGTACGTCAAGCAGTCGCCGGTGATCCGCGAGATGAGCAGCATGGTGCTCGACGCGCTGGGCAAGATTCTCGCCCGTGGCGTTGCCCAGGGCGTGTTCCGCCCCGGCATCGAAGTGATCGACCTGCATATGCTGATGAGCTCGTTCTGCTTCTACCGGGTGTCCAACCGCCATACCTTTGGCGACATCTTCCAGATCGACCTGTCCGACGAGCAGGTCAAGCAGCGTCACAAGCAGGTAATCTGCGAGGCGGTGATGCGTTACATCAAGGCCTGAATGCAAGCGCGGGGCAAACCCGCTCCCTCTTCCATGGGAGCGGGCTTGCCCCGCGATGAGCTGCCTGGCGACTAGAAACTGGCGAAATGCGCCTGCATCCGCGTGGCATCCGCCGGGCGTCCACTGAACAGCTCGAACGCCTTGACCGCCTGGAACACTGCCATGGTGCCGCCATCGAGGGTGCGACAGCCCAGGGCCCGGGCCTGGCGCAACAGCTCGGTCTCCAGCGGAAAATAGATGATCTCCGCCACCCAAAGCCCTGCGTGCAGCAACGCCGGCGGCAAGGGGGTGCCCGGCAGCTTGGCCATGCCCACGGGCGTGGTGTTGACCAGGCCATCGGCGCCGGCCAGGGTCTCGGCCAGATCGTTGCCGAGCATGGCGCGGCCCGCGCCGAAGCGCTGTGTGAGATTGTCCACCAGCGCCTGGGCGCGGGCCGGATCCACCTCGAACACGTGCAGTTGCTCGACGCCTTCGGCCAACAGTGCGTGAGCCACCGCCGCGCCCGCGCCACCCGCGCCCAGCTGCACCACGCGGCGTCTGGCCACCCCGGGCAGGCCCCGGCGCAGACCTTCGGCGAAGCCCAGGCAGTCTGTGTTGTGGCCGACCCGCCTGCCATCGCGCAGCACCACGGTGTTCACCGCGCCGATGCCACGGGCCTCGTCCGACAGCTCGTCGAGCAACGGCAGGATCGCCTGCTTGAACGGGAAGGTGATGTTGAGCCCGCTGAACCCGGTGCGTTGGGCCGCGTCGAGCAACGCGGGCAGGGCGCTGTCGTCCAGGCCCAGCTGGTCGGCGTCGATCAGCCGGTACAGGTAGCGCAGCGCCTGGGCGTCGCCTTCGCGCTCGTGCAGCGCCGGTGTGCGCGAGGCCTGGATGCCACGGCCGATGAGGCCGGCGAGGATGCCTTGGGTGCTCATGCCGCGTGCTCGCGCAGGTGCTCGCTGAAATAGCCCAGGGCCATGCGGTAGCCATGGCTGCCAAGGCCGCAGATGACTCCCACGGCGATGCTGGAGACGAACGACAGGTGACGGAACGGCTCGCGCTTGTGCACGTTGGACAGGTGCACTTCGATCACCGGCAGTTCACTGGCCACCAGGGCATCGCGGATGGCCACCGAGGTGTGGGTCCAGGCGGCGGGGTTGATCACGATGCCGTGGCAGCGGCCACGGGCGGCGTGAATCCAGTCGAGCAGCTCGCCTTCGTGGTTGGTCTGGCGGAACTCCAGTTCCAGGCCCAGTTCGCGGGCACTGCCGGCGCACAGGCTGGCCAGGTCGGCAAGGGTTTCATGGCCGTACTGGGTAGGTTCGCGGGTACCCAGCAGGTTGAGGTTGGGGCCGTTGAGCACGAGGATTCGGGGTGTCATGGCGGGTATCGCTTTGTTGTTTTTGAATACTCCGATATTTGTACTATCTGGTTAGTTTCGTCAAATCCCGAAGGATTGAAAACGGGCGATTATCGAACTGGGTGTACTGGCCTTGTCGCGGGGCAAGGGACCAGAAAACACTGCGACCATGCCCGAGCAAAACACTCGGCTAAGCTTGTCCTCCAGGCGCACGGAATGACCAAAACGGGAGAGCACATGAACATCTACAAAACGCCCAGATGGGCATTGGCGGCCCTCACCCTGGCCCTGGGGCTGCATGCCCAGGCCGCCGACAGCAAGCGCGTCGATGTGCTGCTGGTGGGCGGCGGCATCATGAGTTCCACCCTGGCGGTGTGGCTCAACGAGCTGGAGCCGGGCTGGTCGATGCAGATGGTCGAGCGCCTGGACAAGGTGGCCGAGGAAAGCTCCAACGGCTGGAACAACGCCGGCACCGGTCACTCGGCGCTGGCCGAGCTCAACTACACGCCGGAGAAGGACGGCAAGATCGACATCAGCAAGGCGGTGGAGATCAACGAGTCGTTCCAGGTCACCCGTCAGTTCCTCGCCTGGCAGGTCAAGCAGGGCATGCTGAAGAACCCGCGCTCGTTCATCAATACCACGCCGCACATGAGTTTCGTCTGGGGCGACGACAACATCCGCTTCCTCAAGAAACGCTACGAGGCGTTGCAGGCCAGCCCGCTGTTCAAGCCGATGCAGTACTCCGAGGATCACGCGCAGATCGCCAAATGGGTGCCGCTGATGATGCAAGGGCGCGACCCCAACCAGAAGCTCGCCGTCACCTGGACGCCGATCGGCACCGATGTCAATTTCGGCGAGATCACCCGCCAGTACGTGGGCTACCTGCAGACCCGGCCGAACTTCGACCTCAAGCTGTCCAGCGAGGTGCAGGACATCACCCGTAACGACGACGGCAGCTGGCACGTCGAGTACAAGAACCTCAATGACGGCGGCACCGCGAGCACCGACGCCAAGTTCCTTTTCATCGGTGCCGGCGGCGCCGCGCTGCACCTGCTGCAGAAGTCGGGCATCGACGAGGCCAAGGACTACGCCGGCTTCCCGGTGGGCGGCTCGTTCCTGGTCACCGACAACCCGGCCATCGCCCAGCGCCACATGGCCAAGGCCTACGGCATCGCCGCCACCGGCGCGCCACCCATGTCGGTGCCGCACCTGGACACCCGGGTACTCGATGGCAAACGCATGATCCTGTTCGGGCCGTTCGCCACCTTCTCCACCAAGTTCCTCAAGGAGGGCTCGCTGCTCGACCTGTTCGCCAGCATGTCGCTGCACAACACCTGGCCGATGGTGCGGGTCGGGGTGCGCGAGTTCGACCTGGTGCAATACCTGATCGGCCAGCTGATGCAGTCCGACGACGACCGCTTTGCCGCGCTGCAGACCTACTTCCCCGAGGCGAAGAAGGAAGACTGGCGCCTGTGGCAGGCCGGGCAGCGGGTGCAGATCATCAAGAAGGACGACAACCTGGGCGGGGTGCTGAAGCTGGGTACCGAGGTGGTCACCGCCAAGGACGGCAGCATCGCCGGTCTGCTCGGCGCCTCGCCGGGCGCCTCGACCGCGCCGCCGATCATGCTCGACCTGCTGAACAAGGTGTTCAAGGACAAGGTGGCCACGCCTGAGTGGCAGGCGAAGATCAAGCAGATCATCCCCTCCTATGGCATCCGCCTGAACGAGCACCCCGACAAGGTCCAGGAAGAGTGGACCTATACCAGCGAACTCCTGCAACTGGCATCGCCCAGCGAGGTGGCCGCGCCCTGAAAGTCCGGCCATGACCAACCGGCCACTGTGAAGTGGCCGGCGCTGGCACACTGTTTTTTCTCCCCTTGGCCCAACTCCCGAGTGCCTGATTCGCCATCCTCCGGAGCGTCCCCTCCCGTACCGCCTGCGCCGGCTCATGGCCAGCCCGCCGCACACCCGAAAAGCGCCCGCCGACACCCGAGCTTTTCCCCGCCGAACTCCCGATGTTTTTTCCTTTGCCTGTCACCACAAGCTGCGAATGTTGGCCCCGTGGACAGGCCTCAGCCCCTCTGGATCAGGGTATACGGCCTGTGGCCACAGCAATGCGCGACCCACTCAACGTATGAACACGACGATAGGAGATTGCTTCATGTTTAAGCGTACTGTGATCGCCGCCTCCCTGGTGGCTGCTACCCTGGCTTCGGCCCAATCCATGGCTGCTGTTGTCGGTGGCGGCGCCACCCTGCCGGAAAACCTCTACAACGGCACCTCGAGCCTGCCGCGCCTGCTGCCGGCCGACTTCAGCTACACCGGTGTCGGCAGTGGTGGCGGCAAGACGGCGTTCCTGACCAACGCAGCGGCCTCGATCAACCAGCCGGCCGGCACCAACGTCGACTTCGCCGGCAGCGACTCGGTCCTGAGCGCCTCGGAGCTGTCGACCTACAACAGCAGCAAGGCCGCCACCTGGGGCAAGCTGGTGCAGATCCCATCGGTGGGCACCTCCGTTGCCATTCCCTACAAGAAGTCGGGCGTGACCAACCTGCAACTGACCGGCGCCCAGCTGTGCGGCGTGTTCTCCGGTACCACCACCACCTGGGGCCAGCTGCTGGGCACCGCCGACGCCACGCCGATCAAGGTCATCTACCGCTCCGGCAGCAGCGGCACCACCGAGCTGCTGTCGCGCTTCCTGGCTGACGCCTGCCCATCGTCCTTCGTGGTCAGCAGCACCTTCACCACCGCCAACGTCGGCAGCGAACCGGCCACCTGGCAAGCCGTCGCCGGCAGCGCCGATGTGGTCAACGCGGTCAACGCCACCGATGGCACCATCGGCTACGTCAGCCCTGACTATGTCGCCACCGGCAACAACGCCGTGGTCGCCCGCGTCAGCAAGAACGCCATGGCCGCCGGTACCGCGCCACTGCCAACCGCCGCCAACGCCCGCACCGCCCTGGGTACCGCTGTCGCCCCGAGCACCGCAGCCGACCGCGCCGACCCAAGCAAGTGGGTGCCGATCTTCAACGCCGGTGGCGTGGTACCGACTTCGGGCTATCCGATCGTCGGCTACACCAACCTGCTGGTCGGCCAGTGCTACCAGACCGCCGCCGATGCCACCGCCATCCGCAGCTTCCTGAACGATCTGTACACCGGTGCCAAGGCCGCCACCATCGCCCAGCACTCCTTCGTCAGCCTGCCGGCCGCCTACGCCGCCGAGATCAAGAAGGTGTTCCTGGACAACGGCTACAACGAAGGCACCAACATCGCCAACGCTTCGGTCTGCAACGGTATCGGCCGTCTGTAAGCGTCACGCGAAGCGCCAGGCCCGCAACGGGCGGACAACCGACGGTGGCCGGCACGGCACCGTCGGTTTTCGCGTGTGCGCGTACCCCAGGCAGATGAACTTTGCATGACAAAGCTTCGGTCCGCGCCCGGGCCGGCTGCCTTATGGCAAAGCGGCATCACGGCCGCACCGACCTGCCTTCCATGACCCTGCACAAGGAACCCTGCAATGTCGCGCGGCCAGCACCAGCCAGACCTACCCGCCACCGTCGCCCGCCGGCGTCGCCAGCCTGCAGGCCACGCGCCGATGCTGCTCAAGCCCTTGGCCCAGGCCATCGCACTGTTGTTGCTGTCCGGCACGGCCCAGGCCGCGCAGCCGTTCAGCTCGGCCTGGTTCGCGGCCAAGGGCGCCGCGCCCGCAGCCGGTGGCGGTGCGGCAGCGGGCCACGTGCAACTCCCCGGCGCGCCACCTCCGCTGGCCCAGCAGCAGCGCCTGCAGCAGCGGTTCCAGCGCTCCCTGGGCAACCTCGACAACACCGTGGCCGCCATCGCCGCGCAGCAGGCGGCGCAGGCCGCCGGCCGCACCCTGGCGCAGGTACAGCCGCAGACCGTGCCCAACGGCCTGGGCGAGGGCGGCCTGAAGGTCGACGAGAACCCGCTGACCAAGGGCTGGCAGAACGCCAAGGCGCCGCAGCAGAGCCAGGTGGGCGGCAAGACCCAGGTGCTGATCGAACAGACCGCCGACAAGGCGATCCTCAACTGGGAAACCTTCAACGTTGGCCGCGACACCACGGTCAAGTTCGACCAGCAGGCGCAGTGGGCGGTACTCAACCGGGTCAACGACCCCAACGCCCGGCCGAGCCAGATCCACGGCCAGATCGAGGCCCAGGGCACGGTGATGCTGCTCAACCGCAACGGCGTGGTATTCAACGGCAGCAGCCAGGTCAACGTGCGCAACCTGGTGGCGGCGGCGGCGCAGGTCAGCGACGAGCAGTTCCGCGAACGCGGGCTGTATGTCGACAGCAACGGCAGCCAGGCCACCTTCACCCAGGCCGGCGGCAAGGTCGTGGTGCAACGGGGCGCGCAACTGCAGACCCGCGCCCCAGCCACCTCCACCGAGGGCGGCGGGTATGTGCTGCTGCTGGGCAGCGAGGTGAACAACGAAGGCCAGATCATCACGCTCCAGGGCCAGGCAACGCTTGCCGCCGGTGACGACTTCTACATCCGCCGGGGCAGGGGCACCCAGGCCAACGCCTTCTCCACCACCCGCGGCAATGAGGTCGCCAGCAGCCTTAAGCCCGGCAGCAGCGCCGGCAACGTGGTCAACAACGGACTGATCCAGGCGGCGGGCGGTGATATCACCCTGACCGGCCATGCCCTGCGCCAGGATGGCGTGGCCCTTGCCAGCACCGCGGTGGACCGGCGCGGCAGCATCCACCTGCTCAACTCGGCCAGCGACACCAGCGGCACGGTCAGTTTCGGCAAGGGCAGCGTCACCGCCGTGCTGCTCGACGACAGTCAGGCCCTGGACAGCCAGCGCGAGGCCTCGCGGCAGGGGGTGGATGGGGTCAGCGGCAACAATGCCACGGGCCGCTTCGACAACCTGAGCAAGGTCATCGACCGCCCCGAGCAGTCGCGGGTGGAGGTGGTCAGCGGTGGCACCGTGCATTTCCAGGAAGGCGCCCTGACCCTGGCCACCGGTGGCCAGGTGGCCGTCAGCGCCGGGCTGCGCAGCCTGGTGGACGATGGCGCGCGCATCGACGTGGCCGGGGCCCTCGGGGTCAAGGTCGCCATGGAAAGCAATGTCATCAAGATCAACGTGCAGGGCAACGAACAGCGCGACGCGGCCGCCAACCGTGACAAGGGCGGCCTGATCAACCGCGATGTGTGGGTGGACGTGCGTGAGCTGGTGCATGTGGAAAAGGGCGTCAACGGCTACGCCAGCGAGCGCTGGTACACCGCCGGTGGCCTGCTCGAGGTGGGCGGCTACCTGGGCACGCGCAACCACAGCGTCGGCGAGTGGATGGCCCAGGGCGGCACGGTGACCTTCACCGGCCACGACCTGGTGACCCGCGCCGGCGCCGAGATCAACTTGTCTGGCGGCACCCTGGCGGTGCAGGACGGCTACATCCGCCAGAGCTGGCTGCGCGGTGAGGACGGCCGCCTTTACGAACTGTCGAAGGCCCCGGGCGACCTGCTCTACACCGGCCTGTACAACGGCTACGAGGCGCACAGCGCGCGCTGGGACCAGACCCGCACCTTCTACAACCCGCTGATTGCCCCCGGCCAGCGTTACGAGCAGGGTTATACCGTGGGCCGCGACGCCGGCAGCCTGGTGGTGGCGACCCAGAGCGCGCTGCTCGACGGCCAGTTGCTCGGCCAGACCTGGCAGGACGAGCGCCAGGTGCAGGCGCCGGTACGCGGGCGCGACGGCTATCGCCAGGTGCACACCGCCCGGGCCCAGGGCGCGCAACTGGTGCTCGGCCAACAGCTGCCCGGCTACCTCAGCGACGCCAAGGAGCTCGGCTTCAGCCTGACCCCGGTCATGCAGCAGGTGCTGATACGCCAGGGCGCCGGGGGGCAGAGCGCCGACGTCGGCCTGCAGGCACCGTTGGACGAGCAGCGCCGTGGCCAGCTGGCACTCGACAGCGACTGGCTCAACGGCCTGGAGCTGGGTGGTTTGAGCGTTGCCGGCCAACAGCGCATCGAGGTCGATGATGCCGTGCGCCTGGCCGATGGCGGCAGCCTGACGCTCTATGCCCCGCAGGTCCAGGTCAATGCCGACCTGACCGCCAGGGGCGGGCAGATGGCCCTGGGTGATGTGCTCCGTCAGCGTGTTCTCGCCAGCCTGCAGGACCAGGCGCTGGCCACCCCGGCAGGGCTGCGCGCGCAGGTCGGCGTGGCCGCCGGAGTGCGCCTGGATGTCAGCGGTCTGCGCAGCGAAGGCATGGACCCAGGCGAGCGCGCCTGGCGCAACGGTGGCAGCCTGAGCCTGCGCAGCAGCGGCGATGTGCTGCTGGACAACGGCAGCGTGCTGGACGTATCCGGCGGTGTGGTACGCCGCGAGGGCAACCGCCTGCTCGGTGGCAGTGGCGGCAACCTGACCTTGCAGAGTAGCGCGCTGGACAACAGCGGCACCGGGCGCATGCGCCTCGATGGCGAGCTGCGCGGCTACGGCAGCAGTGGCGCAGGCACCCTGACCGTGGCCGCCGAGCGGGTGAGTGTGGGGGGCAGCGGGCAGGGCGAGACCGGCGTGCACCTGGCCGAAGATTTCTTCAACCGTGGTTTCGCTCATTACGCCATCACCGGCAACCATGGCCTGAGTGTGGCCGCTGGCAGCCGTATCGACGTCACCCGGCCGGTGGAGCAACTCGACGCCAGCCGGCCGCTCGGCGATCCGGCGCTGATCGGGTTGGCGCCGCTGTTGGCGCAGAACGCGGTGGCCGGCAAGCTGGAACCGCGCGCCGGCGCAAGCCTGGCCCTGGCGGCGGGTGATAGCCGCTTCGACCAGGCGAGCCGTGAAGCGGCGGTGCTCGAGGTCGGGCGCGGCGCGACGATCAGTGTCGACCCCTTGCAGTCGATCAGCCTGACCAGCACCGCGCAGTTGAACCTGAACGGTACCCTCAATGCCTGGGGTGGCAGTGTCAGCCTGCTGCAGCAATGGTTGCCGACCATGGACTCCGGCGTGACGGAGGGGGCGCACCAGCGCTCGATCCGCCTGGGTGAGCAGGCCGTGATCGATGTGTCCGGGCGGGCGGTCACCGCCCTGGATGCGCAAGGTCGCCGTTATGGTCGGGTCGACGATGGCGGCAGCATTGTCATTGGCGGGCAGATCGACCATGACCAGGGCACCAGCAACGGCGCCTATCTGTTCCTGGACATGGCCGAGGGCGCTCGCCTGCGCGCCGACGGCGCCCAGGCCACGCTGGATATCCGTGGCCAGGGTCCGCTGGCCATGGCCAGCAACGGCGGGCGCATCAGCCTGTCGTCGAGCCACGGCCTGCGCCTGGACGGCAGCTTCAGCGCCGCCTCCGGTGGCCTTGGTGCCGCGGGCGGCAGCCTGGAGGTGGCGCTGGATAGCGGTCTCTACCTCAACGGTAGCCTGGTCGACGCCGTCAAGGCGCCACGCGAGCTGGTACTCGGCCAAGGCGCGGCCAATGCCGAGCAAGGGCCGCTGCGCTATGGTCAGGGGCGGCTCAGCGTTGCTCAGGTTGCTGCGGGGGGCTTCGACAGCTTGTCGCTGCTCAGCGATGGTGTAGTGGCCTTCGAGGGTGACCTGGACCTGCGCATGGCCCGTAGCCTGCAGCTGTACACCGGCTCGCTGGTGCTGGCCCAGAGCAGCGCCGGCGATGCCCGTGTGCATTTGCAGGCGCCCTATGTGCGGCTTGCCGGCAGCAACCATCGCAGCGCCGACCAGGCGACCCGGCCGACCCTCAAGGGCGGGCTGTCGACGCAAGACAGCGCGGCGCTGTTGCAGGTCGACGCCCACCTTCTGGACCTGCGCGATGCCGTGACCTTGGGCGCCCATGGCAGCCTGGCGCTGGCCGCCGGTGGTTCACTGGACTTCGACCGCCGAGGTTTTGCCTTGGGTAGCCTGCGCAGCCAGGGCGACCTGCGGGTGCTGGGCAAGGTTGGCGAGGGCACCGACAGGACCCTGCTGCGCAGCAATGCCGACCTGGAGCTGCTCGCTGCCCAGATCTACCCGACCACCGGCGCCTTCGGCCAGATCGAGACGGCCAGCGATGCCACCTTGCGCATCGGCAGGGCTGGGCAAGGCACGCCCGACCAGCCGTTCTCGGTGTTCGGCCGGCTGGCGCTGGTCGCCGGCAAGGTTGAGCAGGGCGGTGTGCTGCGCGCGCCCCTGGGCGGGCTGTCGCTGGGGCAGGAAACGGGGGGCACCAAGTCCGTCACCCTGCTGCCGGGCAGCATCACCTCGGTCAGCGCGGCAGGGCTGGTCATGCCCTACGGCGGGACGGTGGATGGCCTGAGCTACCTGTTCGCAGGCCAGGCGGTGAAGCTGCTGGGCGCGGCGGGCGACAGCCTGTACGGGGTATCGCTCAACGGCAAGTCCATCGACATCCGCCAGGACGCGCTGATCGACCTGTCCGGAGGCGGCACGCTGACCGGCGCTGGCTTCGTCTCCGGGCGTGGCGGCTCCACCGACGCCCGCTACCATCCGCTGATGCAACTCGATGGCGAGGGCCGCCTGGTCCTGCCCACGCTGGGCAGCAACCCGGTCTACGCCATTGTGCCGAGCTTCACCGGCCCTTATGCGCCGGTGACCGGCGAGGCCGGCGTGACGGCGCCGGGGATCGGCCAGCAGATCACCCTGGATGGCAGCGTTCCTGGCCTGGCGGCGGGCACCTACACCTTGCTGCCGGCCAGCTTTGCGCTGCTGCCGGGGGCGTTCAGGGTCGAGCTCAATGGCCTGGCCATGGCCGGGGGCAGCGCTGCCAGCCTGGCGATGCGCAACGGCTCCTGGACTACCACGGGCAGCCTGTCGGTGGCCAACACCGGTATCCGCCAGCCGCTGTCGAGCCAGGTGATCCTGACCTCGGGCGACGTGTTGCGGCGCTATTCGCAGTACAACGAAACGTCCTACGCCACCTTCGCCCGTGCCGATGCCTCGGCCAAGGGCGTGCCGCGCGCGGCGATCGAGGCCGATGGCAAGTGGCTGAACCTGCGGGTGCAGGGCAACAACGAGGCCGCCAGTACCTTGCGCGTCGCCGGCCGGGTGAACTTCGCCGCCGCCGAAGGCGGTCATGCCGGCAGCGCGGCAGTGTTCGGCGCCCGCGGCCTTGAGGTGGTGGCCGATGGTGGCGCCGGCCAGGCCAGCGGCGAGAACATCGCGGTGCTGTCGGCCCGCGAGCTCAATGCCCTGCAGGCACCCCGGCTGACCTTGGGCGGCCGCGCCAACGTACTCTACGGCCAGGGCGGCAACCAGATGACCTTCCTCGAAGGCACCAGCGATATCTGGCTGCGTTCGGGGGCGGTGCTGCAGGCCGGTGAAGTGTTCCTGACTAACAACGACCCGCGTGGCAGCATCGTCGTCGAGCAGGGGGCCGGGATCGTCACCCTTGGCCGAGGCGCGGTGCCTTTCGATGCCGATGACGGCTACTTCATCAACAGCAACGGCCGTGCCTTGCTGGCGGTGTCCAACGGCCGGCTGGATGTGGTGTCGTCGCAGTTCACCAGCAGTTGGTCGCCGGGCTCCATCCTCATTGGCGGTTGCAGCGCCGGCGGTTGCCAGGGCACCACCCGGCTGTACTCGGAAGGCTCGTTGTTCGCCGCCACCGACAAGACCTTCAGTCTCGATGACGGGGTGTCCTTCGGGACCCGGCACCTGGGCCTGGCGGTCGGGCGGATCAACGTCGGCAGCGCCGACGCGCTGGCTCGCGCCCTGGCGGACGGCGTGCTGGGCCAGGGCCTGACCCTCAACCAGCAGGTGCTCGACCGTCTGCTGCAGGGCAGCCCGGCCGAGGCTGTGCCGGCACTGGAGACCCTGACCCTGGCGGCGTCCGACTCGCTGAACTTCTTCGGCACCACGGCGCTCGACACCTACGACCCGGTCACCGGCAAGAACCGCCTGCAGGCGCTGGTGCTCGGCGTGCCGGCCATTTATGGCCATGGCCAGGCCGGCGACCAGGCGACCATTCGCACCGAACGGCTGATCTGGAGCGGTGCGCGCAACGCCGCGGGTGCGCCGATCGCGGGCGGGGCCGGCAGTGGCGATGGCCTGCTGGCAATCCGCGTCAAGGACCTGGAGTTCGGTTACGGCGCCAACAGCCAGCCCGATGGCAGCGCCGACATGGCGCGCCAGACCCTGGGCTTCAGCCGCGTGGAACTGCACGCCAGCCACCAGGTGAGCGCCAACCACAAGGGCAGCCTGCTGGTCCACCACCGCCGTGGTGACTACCAGGCCGACGGTAGCTTCGCCTACAGCGGCGGTGACCTGCTGGTGGACACACCGCTGTGGACCGGCAGCGCCGGCTCGCTCAATCGTATCGAGGCCGGTGGCACCCTGCGCGTGCAGGGCGGCGGTGGCACCCTGGCCAGCGGTCGTCAGGCCCTGGGCGCCGAGCTGAGCCTGAAGGCGCGGCAACTGCTGGTCGATGGCACCTTCAGCCTGCCCAGCGGCCGCCTGACCCTGCAGGCGCTGGACGACCTGCGCCTGGGTGACGCCGCACGGCTGGACCTGGCCGGGCGTACCTTGACCCTCAACGACGTGACCCAGTACAGCTGGGGCGGCGAGCTGGTGCTGGGCAGCCAGTTCGGCGACATTCACCAGGCCGCTGGCGCGCTGATCGACCTCAGTGCCCGCGGCAACCGCGCCGGGCGGCTGACGGCCATTGCCCTGGGCGAGCAAGGTGGGCGCATCGAACTGCTCGGCCAGATCCTCGGCGCGGCCAGTGGCCGTTACGACGCCGCCGGCACGCAGGTTCCGTACGCGGGCGGGGTGGTCGATATCCGCGCCCGGCAGCTGGACGACTTTGCCGGCCTCAACCAGCGCCTGAACCGCGACCAGGTGTTCGGTGCGCGCAGCTTCCAGATCAAGCAGGGTGATCTGGTGATCGGCGATGAGCTCAAGGCCCAGCAGATCAACCTGTCGCTGGACAACGGGCAGCTCACGGTCAACGGCCATGTCGATGCCAGCGGCGAGCAGGTCGGCAGCATCCGCCTGGCCGCCAATCGAGGCCTGACCCTGGGCGCCGGGGCCTTGCTTGACGCCCATGGCAGTGTGCTGCGGGTCGACAGCTATGGCGCGATCATCGATGCGCCCAACCGCGCCGTGGTCGAGCTCAGCAGTGGCCAGGGCCAGTTGACCCTGGCCAGCGGCGCACGCATCGACCTGCGCCACGGCACCGCCTCCGGGCAGGGCGATGGCCGCCAGCGCGGCACCCTGGAGCTGATCGCCCCGCGCCTGGGCAGCGATACGGCGGGCGATATCGCCATCGACGTGCGTGGCCCAGTGGACATTCTCGGCGCGCGCTCCATCGCCGTGATCGGCAACCAGCGCTACACCGACGCGGCGCCGGGCGGCACTTCGGCCAGTGGCCGGCCGATCCAGGTCATCGACCAGGACTACTTGACCCGCAAGCACGACCAGAGTGTGCTGTTCATCGACAACCTGCTGCGCAACCGCGACCTGCTCGATGTGCGCCTGGCCGGGCTGAACAACCCCCGCTACGCCCAGGCCCTGCACCTGCGCCCGGGCGTGGAGATCGCCACGGTCGATGCCGGCACCGACCTGGTGGTGCAGGGCGACCTGGACCTGTCCGGCCATCGCTACGCCAGCCTCAACCCGCTGACGCCGAAGACTGCCGTTCACGGTTCGGGCGAGGTGGGCAACCTGGTGCTGCGCGCCGGCGGCAACCTGGAGGTGTATGGCAGCATCAGCGACGGTTTCGTGCCGCTGGACCTGGCCAGCGACGAAGCGCGCATGGACGGCAAGGGCTGGTTGCTGTTGCCCGGCAAGCAGCCGTTCGACAGCGACCTGGTGATCCCGCGCAGCGGCGTCGAGCTGGCCGAGGGCACGCAGTTCCCCGAAGGCAGCCTGCTCAATTTCGACCTGCCGTTCGCCGCCACCACCTTGCCGGCCAACCTGCGCCTGCCCAGCGCCATGAGCCTGTCGGCGCCGCTGAGCCTGCCCGCGGGCACGGTGCTCGAGGCCGCGGTACGCGACGCTGGCGGCAACCTGTTGTACGCCGCCGGCACGCTGCTGCGCGAGGCGGTCACCCTGGGCATGGGTACGCGCCTGGACGCCGGCAGCCGCCTGCCGGTCAGCGTGGCCGTGCAGGGCGGTATCTGGAGCAAGGGCATCGCCCTGCCCAGTGGCGGCCTTACCCAAGGCAGCGCGCTTACCCTGGCCGTTGGCTCGCGGCTGCCGGCGGGCACCGATGTCAAGCTCGCCGCAGGCGTCGACCTGATCGAGCTGCGCCCCGCAAGCAATGGCCAGCAGGGGCGCAACTGGGCGCTGGCGCAGATGTTGCCGGCAGGCTCGCAGTCGTGGTCGATGCGCCTGGTGGCCGGCGCCGACCTGGACGCCGCCGACAGCCGCATCACCCGCGCCGACACCGATGCCGGCGTGCTGCGCCTGGCCGACCTGCACTACATCGCGCAGCAGAAACGCAGCGGTGGCGGGGCTGGCGGCACCGGCATGGTCTGGGGGCCGGACAACACCTACGGCATGGAGCCCGGTACCCCGGTAGCCCCCGAGGACCTGGCGCTGTGCGACATCGCCGGTTGGTGCGAGCCGGCGGTGAAGACCATCAAGGTGTGGGGCCCCGACAACACCTACGGCATGGAGCCGGGCACGCCGGTGGCGCCCGAGGACCTGGTGTTGTGCGACATCGCCGGCTGGTGCGTGGACCAGACGCTGGGGGGCAAGAAGCTCTGGGTCTGGGGGCCGGACAACACCTATGGCATGGAGCCCGGCACCCCGGTGGCCGACGCCGACATGGAGTTGTGCTCGATCCCCGGCTGGTGCGTGGAGATCGACGCGCCGACCGAGCCCGAGCGTATCGAGGTCACGCCGCACACCCTGATGTTCAGCGTGTTGCGCACCGGTACCGGCGACCTTGACCTGCTCAGTGCCGGCGACTGGCGCATGGACTCGCTGTTCGGTGTCTACACCGCCGGCACCCAGGCGCCGTCGCTGTGGCGCGACGGCGTCGATCCGCACCAGCTCGCCCGTGGCCGGCTGGCCGACGGCAGCGTGCTCGGCAGCGCCGGCGCGCCCTATGAGGCGCTGACCGAAAGCCTGTACCGCGCCTGGTATCCGGAGCAGGGCGGCAACCTGCGGATCGCGGCCGGGGGCGACCTTACCGGCAACCTGGTGGCGAGCAAGACAGGCGGCGCCCTCTCCAGGCCGCAAGTGGCATCGGCCGCGGTGGGCAACTGGCTGTGGCGCCAGGGCCAGACCAGTGCCGATACCCCGGCGGCGTGGTGGGTCAACTTCGGCACCTTCGCCCAGCAGCCCCAGACCTTGGTGGCCGAACCTTGGCTGGTGGGCTTCACCGGCATCGGCACCCTGGGGGGTGGCAACCTGGACGTCGGCGTGGGTGGCTCGGCCGGCCTGTTGCAGGCCAGCAATACCGCGGGCGTCGAGGCCGAGCGCAGCCAGGGCCTGAACCTGGTGGTCGGCGGCAGCGGCCGGATCGCCGAGGATGGTCGCCTGGTGCAGACCGGCGGCGGCGACCTGAACCTGCGGGTGGCCGGTGGCATCAACCCGGCGTCCGCGGCACTGGAGATGGCGCGGGTCACCCCCGACCTGGGCGGCACGCTGGTCAACCTGCGGGGTGCGCTGAATGTCCAGGCGGGCAGCGTCGGGGTGGTCAGGCAGGTGTATGGCAGCAGCTTCGCCTTCAATGACAGCAGCGAGTCGCGCGCCTACGACCCCTATACCTCGACCAAGGCCGCGGCGCTGGGGGGGCTGACGCTCATGCCTGGTGATGCCGCGGTGCGCCTGGACAGCCGCGGCGACCTGGTCGTGCAGGGTGTCGGTGACCCGGGCCGGGTGCCGCAGTTCAACATGACCGGCTTCCTCGGCGACAACGGTGTGCGCTATGCCGGGCAGGGCAACAGCTGGTTCTCGTTGTGGCGCGAGACCACCGCCGTGGACATGCTCGCCCTGGGCGGCAATGTCACGCCGGTGAACTTCGATGAGCTGCGTCCGGGCCGTAACCTGCCGCTCTACGGTGGCCGCCTGTTCTACCCGACGGCGCTGCGGGTGACGGCGGCCAACGGCAGCCTGTACTACGGCAGTTCGGCCAGCGAGCGTGGCATCGCCACCTCCGCCTATTCGCTGATGACCGCACCTTCGGCGCGCAGCGCTTTGCAACTGATCGCCGGTGAGTCGATCTACGCCGGCGGCTATGTGATCAGCCAGGCGGGCACCGACACTTCGGCCATCGCCACGCCGCAACGGCCGGCAATGCTTGGCCAGGACTTCTCGTACGTGTACCAGGCCAGCAACCTGAGCGCGGATATCGCCGCGAGCCTGGATGCGTCGCCGCTGTTCACCTATGGCCTGAACACCTACAAGGCCGGATCGCGGCCGCAGACACCCGCACGCTTCTATGCCCTGGCCGGGGACATCGTCGGCTTGAACACCGGCGAGATCATCGAGTACCAGCAGACCGGGCTCAAGCTGTATCAGGGCGCGGGGCCGGTGCGGGTGATGGCCGGGCGCGACATCGTCAACGCCGGCAAGGCGCTGGGCGTCGAGCGCTTCGGCGCGCCGGGCATGGTGGCGGGGGACCAGGGCAACGTCTATTCCTGGGGCAACCTGGTCATCCATGGCGATGCCCTGGATGTCTCGCTGATCAGCGCCGGGCGCGACATTCGCCTGAGCACCTTCAATGTCGCCGGTCCCGGACAGCTGGAGGTGGTCGCCGGGCGCAACCTGTTCCAGTCCGGCCAGGGCGTGGGCTCGGCTTACCAGGAGGCGGCGATCAACAGTATCGGCCGGGTCGATGGCAGTGGTGGCGGCAACGATGGCGCGGCTATCGCCATCGTCGTCGGCGCCGGCAAGGCCGGCCCGGACTACCAGCGTCTGCTCGAGCGCTACCTCGGCGCGGAGCAGCCCGCCGACAGCGGCCAGGCGGACAACGTGTTCAAGCGCTATGACCTGGAGCTGCAGGCCTGGCTGCGCGAACGCTTCGGCTTCAGCGGCGACAGCGCCGACAGCCGCGCCTACTTTGCCGCCTTGCCCGCCGAGCAGCAGCGCATCTTCGCCCGCCAGGTCTACTTCAGCGAGCTGCGTGAAGGCGGGCGCGAGTACAACGACGTCAACGGCCCGCGTACCGGCAGTTACCTGCGCGGTCGCCAGGCGATCGCCGCGTTGTTCCCGGACAAGGACGTGGCCGGCAATCCGATCCGCTACGACGGCAGTGCCACCGTCTACGGCGGCGCGGGCATCCACACTGATTTCGGCGGCGGCATCCAGGTGCTGACCCCAGGTGGCCAGCAGGTGTTCGGCATCGAGGGCGAAGCGCCGCCGTCCACCGCCGGGGTGATCACCCAGGGCAGCGGCGACATCCAGCTGTACTCCCAGGGCAGCATCCTGCTCGGCCAGAGCCGGATCATGACCACCTTCGGCGGCTCGATCCTCGGCTGGTCGGCCCAGGGCGACATCAACGCCGGCCGCGGCTCGAAGACCACCGTGGTGTACACGCCGCCCAAGCGCACCTACGACCTGTGGGGTAACGTCGGCCTGGCGCCGAGCGTGCCGAGCACCGGTGCCGGTATTGCCACGCTCAACCCGATTGCCGAGGTGGCGCCGGGGGATATCGACCTGATCGCACCGTTGGGCACCATCGATGCCGGCGAGGCGGGGATCCGCGTGTCGGGCAACGTCAACATCGCCGCGCTGCAGGTGGTCAACGCTGCCAACATCCAGGTGCAGGGCGATGCCAAGGGCATGCCGGTGGTGGCCGCGGTGAATACCGGGGCGATCGCTTCGGCCAGCGCCGCGGCGTCGTCGGCGAGCCAGGCGGCCGAGGAGGCGGGCCGCCAGCAACAGGCCGCGTCGCGTCAGCGCCAGCCATCGGTGATCACCGTGCAGGTGCTGGGCTTCGGTGGCGAGCGGCTGGTGCCGGGGCAGGACGGGGCGAGCCTTAATCCGCAGTACAACCGCCAGAGCCCAGTGCAGGTACTGGGCGCGGGGGCGCTGGATGAGCGGGCCAAGGCGCAATTGACCGAGGAGGAGCGGGGCAACCTGTTGCTGTGAGGGGCCGCGCTACGGCCCCTGGTTGGCTCAATGTGCCCCGGCGCCCTTGCTCAGGTCGCTCTCGGCCCAGTCGGTGTAGATGCACGCATCCGCTACGGCCCAGCGCACCCTGACCTGGTCGCCCGGCTGCATGGACATGCCCGCGGCGGACAGCGCCTTGACCGTCAGCGCCGTGCCGCCCTGGGTGACCACGTGGCAGGTCTGGCTTTCGCCGAGGAACAGCAGCTCGGCGACCGTGGCGCTGACTTCGTTCCAGCCTGCCGGCAAGGGTTCGCGCGCGGCCTGCTCGACGGTCAGCGCCTGGGCCTTCTCCGGGCGCACCATGATCAACGCTTCCTGGGCGTTGGCCAGGCCCGGGGTCAGGCGCACCGCCACCGGCTGGCCCTCGAAGTGTCCGCCGCCGTTGCCGCTGGCAGTGAAGCGCAGGAAGTTGGAGTTGCCCAGGAACGAGGCGACGAAGGCATTCGGCGGGTTCTGGTAGAGGTCGTAGCCGGTGCCCAGGCCGACGATGCGGCCATGGCTGAAGATGGCGATGCGCTGGGACAGGCGCATTGCCTCCTCCTGGTCGTGGGTCACGTAGACGATGGTGATGCCCAGGCGCCGGTGCAGCTGGCGCAGTTCGTCCTGCAGGTCTTCGCGCAGCTTCTTGTCCAGCGCGCCGAGTGGCTCGTCCATCAGCAGGATGCGCGGCTCGTACACCAGCGCCCGGGCGATCGCCACGCGCTGCTGCTGGCCGCCGGACATCTGCGAGGGCTTGCGGTGGGCGAAGGGTTCCAGGCGTACCAGCTTGAGCATGGCCTCCACGCGCTTGCGGGTCTCGTCGGCGCCGAGTTTGCGGATGGCCAGGGGGAAGCCGATGTTGTCGCGCACGTTCAGGTGCGGGAACAGCGAGTAGCGCTGGAACACCATGCCGATGTCGCGCTTGTGCGGCGGCACGTTGACCAGCGACTGGCCGTCGACCAGGATCTCGCCGCTGCTGGGCGTTTCGAAGCCGGCCAGCATCGACAGGGTGGTGGACTTGCCCGAGCCGCTGGAGCCGAGGAAGGTGAGGAACTCGCCGTCCTGGATCTCAAGGTCCAGGTTGTCCACGGCGGTGAAGTCGCCGTAGTGCTTGTTCAGGCCGCGCAGGCTGACCAGGGGCCGGTTGCGGGTATCGTCTTTGATCACTGCATTCATTGTTATTGGCTCCGGGCAGTCAGGCGTTTTCGGCGCGCCGGCGCAGGGCGGCGGCAATCAACATCACAAGCAGGGACAGGCCGATCAGCAGCGTCGAGGCCACCGCGATCACCGGGCTCAGGTCCTGGCGCAGGGTGGTCCACATCTTCACCGGCAGGGTCTGCAGGTCGGGGCTGGCCATCATCACGCTCAGCACCACTTCGTCCCAGGACACCAGGAAGGCGAACAGGCCGCCGGCGATCATGCCCGGGCGGATCGCCGGGAAGGTCACCTTGACGATCGCCTGCAGGCGCGAGGCGCCGCAGATCACCGCGGCGTCCTCGATGGACTGGTCGAACAGCTTGAGCGAGTTGATGATCGAGATGATGGTGAAGGGCAGGGCGACGATCACGTGGCTCACCACAAAGGCGAACAAGGTGCCGGTGTAGCCCAGCTTGAGGAACAGCGCGTACACCGCCACGGCGATGATCACCAGGGGCACGATCATCGGCATGGTGAACAGCCCGTACAGCAGCTCGCGGCCCGGGAAGCGACCGCGCACCAGGGCAAAGGCAGTGGGCAGGCCCAGCGCCACGGCGGCGAAGGTGGTGAGCAGCGCCACCTTGAGGCTGGCCAGCGCCGCGTCCATCCACTCGGGGTTGGCGAAGAACTGCGCGTACCACTTCAAGGTCCAGCCTGGTGGCGGGAACACCAGCCACTGTGACGAGCCGAACGACAGCAGGATGATGAACACCACCGGCAGCAGCAGGAAGGCAGCGATCAGCCCGGTGGTCAGGTACAGCCCGGTGCGCAGCGGGCGACCCATGGCATTGGGGGAAAGCAGCATGGCGGTTTACCTCGCGTTGCCGACCGGGGACTCCGGCTGCAGCTTCAGGTACAGGTAGAAGAGCACCAGGGTGATCACCACCAGCAGGGCGGCAGCGGCGCTGGCCAGGCCCCAGTTGAGGAACGACTGCACCTGCTGGATGATGAACTCGGGCAGCATCATGTTCTGCGCGCCGCCGAGCAGGGCCGGGGTGACGTAGTAGCCGAGCGACATCACGAACACCATCAGCGCGCCGGAGAACAGCCCCGAGCGGCACAGCGGCAGGAACACCTTCCAGAAGTTGGTCCAGGGGCTGGCGCCGCAGATCGAGCCTGCCTGCAGCACCATCGGGTCGATGGCGTGCATGGTCGCCTGCAACGGCAGGACGATGAACGGGATCATGATGTAGCTCATGCCGATCACCACGCCGGTGAGGTTATGCACCATCTCCAGCGGGGCGTCGATGATGCCCATGGCCATCAACACCTTGTTGATCACCCCCGAGCTCTGCAGCAGCACCAGCCACGAGTAGGTGCGCGCCAGCAGGCTGGTCCACATCGACAGCAGCACGATGTTCAGCAGCCAGCGGCCCCAGCCCTTGGGCACCAGGGTGATCGCCCAGGCCAGCGGGAAGCCCAGCAGCACGCTGATCAGGGTGACCAGGCCGGCCACCGAGAAGGTGTTGAACAGCACCCGGGCATAGGCCGAGTTGGCGAACAGCTGCGCATAGTTGCCAAGGCCCGGCTCGGGCTCCAGCACCCCACGCAGCAGCAGGCCGACCAGCGGGGCGAAGAAGAACAGGCCGAGGAACAGCAGCGCCGGCAGCAGGTTGCGGCTGCCGCGCCAGCGTTGGCTGATGGGCGGGCGACGCTCGGCCGCCCCGGGCGCGCCGGTGCCGCTGGGGGCACCTTGCGCGTTGTGCAGGGCATTGATGGCGACTTTCATTTGACCAGCCACTCATTCCAGCGGGCGGCGATGGCCTGGCCGTTCTTCGCCCAGTAGGCGAAGTCCAGGGTCACCTGGTCCTGGGCGTAGGCAGTCGGCAGGTTCGGCGCCAGGTCTTTGTCGAGCTTGGCCACGCTGTCGACGTTGACCGGGGCGTAGGCGGTCTTGTTGGCGAACTCGGCCTGGCCTTCGGCGCTGCTGGCGTTGGCCAGGAACTTCATGGCTGCGTCCTTGTTCTTCGCGCCTTTGGGGATGACCAGGAAATCGGCCATGACCAGGTTCTGCTTCCAGCTCACGCCAACCGGCGCGCCGTCCTGCTGCAAGGCATACACGCGGCCGTTCCAGAACTGCCCGAGCGAGGCTTCACCCGAGGCCAGCAGTTGCTGCGACTGGGCGCCGCCGCCCCACCAGACGATGTCTTTCTTGATGGTGTCGAGCTTCTTGAAGGCGCGGTCCAGGTCCAGCGGGTAGAGCTTGTCTGGCGCCACGCCGTCGGCCAGCAGGGCCAGTTCGAGCACGCCGGGGCTGGGCCACTTGTACAGGGCGCGCTTGCCGGGGTAGGTCTTGGTGTCGAACAGGGCGGACCAGTCCACCGGTTTGTTGGCGCCGAGCTTGCCCTCGTTGTAGCCGAGCACGAAGGAGAAGAAGAACGAGCCGACGCCATGGTCGGAGACGAAGCGCGGGTCGATCTTGTCGCGCTGGATCTGCTTGAAATCGAGGGGTTCGAGCAGGCCTTCGCTGGCGGCGCGCAGGGCGAAGTCGGCTTCGACATCGACCACGTCCCACTGCACGTTGCCGCTTTCGACCATGGCCTTGAGCTTGCCGTAGTCGGTGGGGCCGTCCTGCACCACCTTGATGCCGGACGCCTTGCTGAAGGGTTCGGCCCATGCGGCCTTCTGCGCATCCTGGGTGGTCCCGCCCCAGCTGACGAAGTTCAGGCTGTCGGCCGCCTGGGTGGCCTGGCAGGCCAGGGTCAGCAGGCTGGCGGACAGCACTGCGGTTACTCGTTTGCTCAACAGCATGGTTACGCCCTCGTTGCTTTTGTTATTCGAGGCGGGCTTCTGTCGCCCGCCAATCATGTTCGGGGAGCAGCGTCAAACGGGTGGAGCGTGGCCGTCATGTCAGTGTAGGTGCGGCCGGCAGAATCAAGGTCTACGGAATGTCATATTATGGTATTCCAAACTTTTCGCAAG
This sequence comes from Pseudomonas sp. FW305-96, assembly GCF_058783825.1. Taxonomy (NCBI): domain Bacteria; kingdom Pseudomonadati; phylum Pseudomonadota; class Gammaproteobacteria; order Pseudomonadales; family Pseudomonadaceae; genus Pseudomonas; species Pseudomonas sp. FW305-96. The sequence continues at coordinate 39,076 of NZ_JBYSYW010000026.1, read as the reverse complement.
AGGTCGGCGCTGACCGGCCATCACTCCGCGTGGCGACAGGGCCGTTGCGGCCCATCGCCGGCAAGCCGGCTCCCACAGATACGGCGCGGGTCTCAGGAATTGCGAGGTCCCTGTGGGAGCCAGCTGACAGGCAGTGCTTGCAGCACCGTGAAATCAATTACTCTCGAACGGAATGCTCTGCACCACCTCCAGCTCGTACCCGGCCAACCCGGCGTACTTGAGTGGCGGCCCCAGGTGGCGCAGCTTGCCCACGCCCAGGTCCTGGAGAATCTGCGCGCCGGTGCCGACCTCCGAGTAGACCTTCGACTGGCCACGCTGGTAGGGCCGGGCCGGCTGAGTCAGTTGCGGCACGCGTTCGAGCAGGGCCTGGGAGGATTCATGGTTGGCCAGGATCACTACCACCCCGGCACCTTCCTCGGCGACCTTCTGCAGCGCCGCCCACAGCGTCCAGTTGGCCGGGCCTGCGTACTCGGCGCCAACCAGGTCGCGCAGCGGGTCGATCACATGCACGCGCACCAGGGTGGGCTGCTCGCGGCGGATCTCGCCCATGACCATGGCCATGTGCACGCCGCCTTCGATGCGGTCTTCGTAGGTGACCAGGCGGAAGTTGCCGTGCACCGTGGGCAATGCCCGTTCACCGATGCGCTTGATGGTCTGCTCGGTGCTCAGCCGGTAGTGGATCAGGTCGGCGATGGTGCCGATCTTGATGCCATGCCGGGCGGCGAACACTTCCAGGTCGGGCCGGCGGGCCATGCTGCCGTCATCATTGAGCACCTCGACGATCACCGATGCCGGGCTGAAGCCTGCCAGGCGGGCCAGGTCGCAACCGGCCTCGGTGTGCCCGGCGCGGGTCAGCACGCCGCCTTCGCGGGCACGCAAGGGGAAGATGTGGCCGGGCTGTACCAGGTCTTCGGGGCGGGCGTCGGCGGCCATGGCCGCGGCCACCGTGCGTGCCCGGTCGGCGGCGGAAATGCCGGTGGTCACACCGCTGGCGGCTTCGATCGAGACGGTGAAAGCGGTACCGAACACGCTGGCGTTGCTTGGCACCATCTGCTCAAGGCCCAGGCGCTGGCAGTGCTCATCGGTGAGGGTCAGGCAGATCAGGCCACGCGCCTCGCGGGCCATGAAGTTGATGGCCTGGGCGTCGCAGCGCTCGGCGGCGATCAGCAGGTCGCCTTCGTTTTCCCGGTCCTCGTCGTCCACCAGCAGGACCATCCGGCCCTGGCGGTAGTCGTCGAGGAGTTCTTCGATGTTGTTGAAGGCCATGTTGCACGCTCATACTGGTCAGGAAAGTTTTATGGTATACCATAATACGATAATGACCATGCAACCGGAGCGCGACGAATGAAGGCCTACTGGATCGCCCATGTGGACGTCACCGACCCCGAGCAATACCTGCAATACACCCAGCGCGCCCCGGCGGCGTTCGTCGTCTTTGGCGGGCGCTTCCTGGCCCGGGGCGGGCGCAGCGAGGCGCTGGAGGGGCGGGCGACGCCGCAGCGCAGCGTGGTGGTCGAGTTCGATTCCTATGAGCAGGCCGTGGCCTGCTATCGCTCGGACCTGTACCAGGAGGCCTGCCGCCATCGCCAGGGGGCGGCGATGGCGCAGGTGATCATCGTCGAGGGGCTCGTGCCCTGATCAGACCCGCAGGTGCGGGCCTTTCTTCTCGGCAATGTTGTCGGCGGCAATGGCGGTCGGCTTGTTTTCTGTGGGCAGTGGTTCGTCCTGTGCTGGTTGTTGTTCGGCCGGTTGCTGCTGATTGCGTGTGCGCAGCAACGACAGCAGCACGCCGCCGAGCAACAGCCCGAACGTGACCCCCAGCGAAATGCCGGCCGGCACCTTGCCCACCAGCCCGTGCCAGAAGATCTTGCAGCCGATGAAGATCAGCACCAACGCCAGCGCGTACTTGAGGTAGACGAAGCGGTGCATCAGTGCCGCCAGGGCGAAGTACAGCGAGCGCAAGCCGAGGATGGCGAAGATGTTCGAGGTGTAGACGATGAACGGGTCCTGGGTGATGGCGAAGATCGCCGGCACGCTGTCGACGGCGAACACCAGGTCGGCCAGCTCGATCAGCACCAGGGCCAGGAACAGCGGTGTGGCATAGCGGATGGCGCGGTCCGTTCCGGGTGGCGTGAGATGGACGAAGAAGTGCCGGCCATGCAGCTGGTCGGTCACCCGCATGTGCCGACGCACGAAGCGCAGCACCGGGTTGTTGGCCAGGTCCGGGTGGGCGTCATCCTTGGACAGTGCCATCTTCACCCCGGTGAACAGCAGGAAGGCGCCGAAGATATACAGCACCCAGGCGAAGTGCTGCACCAGCGCGGCGCCCACGCCGATCATGATCGCCCGCAGCACCACCACCCCGAGGATGCCCCAGAACAGCACGCGGTGCTGATAGCGGCGGGGGATGGCGAAGAAGCTGAAGATCATCGCCATGACGAACACGTTGTCCATCGACAACGACTGCTCGACCAGGAAACCGGTGTAGAACTCCAGCGCCGGCTGCGCTCCGAGCTCATACCAGACCCATACACCGAACAGCACGCCGACGCTGAAGTAGCCCGAATACAGCAGCAGGCTTTCGCGCATCTCGATCTCGCGGTCCTGGCGGTGCAGCACGCCGAGGTCGAGGACCAGCAAGGCGATGACGATGGTGATGAAGACCAGCCACAACCAGGCGCTGGTGCCGAGAAAAGGCGTGAAGAGAAAAGTGTGCAGAGCTGTCATGAGCCCCTCCTTGATTGTCGACGTTGCATGGCAACAGTGATTCCGACATGGCGGCGCAAACCGTCAGAGGGGCCCGGCATCACATGCGATTGAGCCTAGTCGCGTTCGCCGGGGTTGCCGAATGGCAGGCTGTTACATTTCTTTGCATGAACCACACTAGGTGGCGGGCGCAGCCTCGGCGCCCCCGAGCAACGTCTGCAGCCGCGCCAGCGCCGGCCCTTCATGCTGGCGGTCGAACACCTGCAGCGACACCTCCAGCAGCCCTTGCCGCGAGCGCGACACGCGCTGCTCGCAGCGCAAGCGCAGGCGGCCCTGGTCGCATTCGAACTGCCTGACGCCTGGCCTGGCGCTGCCTTCCAGGCGCAGTTCGGCCAGGCGTCCCTGGGCGGCGAGCAAGGCCAGCGCCTTGTCGCGCAACAGCCCGTTCCCTTGGGTCATCAAGCCGCTGGCGCGCACGGCGGCGGCCATGGCCACCGCCACGATGGTCAACGCCACCAGCACTTCGATCAGGGTGAAACCATCCTCGGTGGCACGCACAGGGCACCTTTCGCGCAAGGCAAAGCAGCACTGTAGAGCGGCCCGATGACGCTTTGACGACGCCGACTCCCGAGCTTTTTCAATATCCGTGACATACCGCCTTGCCACAATCGGCCCCCGATTCGAACTCACGCAAGGAATGCCGAGATGCAGATCGCCCGCCGCAACCTTCCCACCCGCCGCTTGCGCCAGCAGGGCTTCACCCTGATCGAGATCATGGTGGTGGTGGTGATCCTCGGGATTCTCGCGGCGATGGTGGTGCCCAAGGTGCTCGACCGCCCCGACCAGGCGCGCGCCACGGCGGCGCGCCAGGACATCGGCGGGCTGATGCAGGCACTGAAGTTGTACCGCCTGGACAACGGCGCCTACCCGAATCAAAACCAGGGCCTGAAGGTGTTGGTGGAGAAGCCGGCGCAGGCCAAGGATGGCCAATGGCGTGCCTACCTCGACCGCCTGCCCAACGACCCCTGGGGCCGCCCTTACCAGTACCTGAACCCGGGCGCCAACGGCGAGATCGATGTGTTTTCCCTGGGCGCCGACGGCCAGGCCGGGGGCGATGGGGTGAACGCCGACCTCGGCTCCTGGCAGTTGTGACCGGCCATGGCGCGCCAGGAAGGCATGGCCGTGATCAGTGCGCTGTTGATTGCCGCGGTGGTGGCGGTGATCGCCGCAGGCATGATCGAACGCCAGGGGCTGCAGACCCGGCAGATAGAGAACCGCCAGATGGCGCTGCAGGGACAATGGGCTCTGGAAGGCGGCCTGCAGTTGAGCCGTCGGGTGTTGTTCGAACAACGCCTGCGCGACCCGCTGGTACGTGGCGGCCAACCCTGGACGCGACCGATGCGCCATGAGCCGTCTGGTAGCGTGCGCTTCGATGGGCAACTGGAGGATGAGCAGGGCAAGTTCAACCTGCGCAACCTTGTGGTCGATGGCCAGGTGGACAGCGAGGCACTGGCGACCTTCCAGCGCCTGTGCGCGCTGATCGGCATCGGCGAGCGGCTGGCCACGGCCATCGCCGGGCAGGTGATCGACAGCTACCCACAGCGTCCGCCGGTATCCCCCAGCAGTGCCGGTCAAGGCCTGCAAGGCGGCCGTGCGACCTCGCCAGCCGTTGCCGCCGAGCCGTTGCCGGCCAGGCGCCCGATGCTGCGCAGCGTCGATGCCCTGGTCGGGCTCAAGGGCATGGACGCCGAGGCCCTGCAACGCCTGCGCCGATTCGTCACGGTGCTGCCGGCGCTGACCTGGATCAATGGCAACACTGCCAGTGCCGAAGTGCTTGCCGCGCAGGTGCCGGGGCTGTCGCTGCAGCAGGCCATGGCGCTGGTGGCCGAGCGCGACAGTGGGCGCTGGTTCATCAACCGGGGCGATTTCGTCAACCGTTTGCGCATGCCGCAGTTGGCCATGGCCAATGTGCGGGTGGGGATCAACAGCGACTGGTTCCGCCTGCGCGGCCAGGCGCGCCTGGGCAGCCGTGAACTACCCCTGCAGGCGCTGCTGCGCCAGCGCGAGGGGCAGTTGCCGGATGTCATCTGGAGCCGGGTGGGCGCATGAGTACGCTGGTTGACGTGCAGCTGCCGCCGTTGGCGGAGCTGGAGGATGCCTCGCTGCTGGATTACCGCCAGGCCGAGCGTGGCGGCCAGGCCACCCGCGCGCAGTTGCAGCGCCAGGCCAAGGGCGCGCCCTGGCGCCTGCACTTGCATGCGCACGACAGCCTGGCCCTGGCCCTGGCCTTGCCACCGTTGACGGGCAAGCGGTTGAGCGCGGCGGTGGGCTGCGCGGTCCAGGGGCTGGTGCTTGGCGATGTCGGGCAGGTCCATGTGGCGCACGGGCCGCGCCAGGCTGATGGGCAGGTCGCCGTGGCCTGGCTGGGCCTTGCGCAGATGGCGCGTCTGCAGGCGTGGCTGCAGGCCGATGGCATCCGCGTGGCCGGGCTGTTCGCCCGGCAGGACGATACAGCGTCGTCGGTCGATTTGGCCGGCGGGCTTGCCGGGCCAGTGAAATCGCCAGCGTTGGGACGCACCTTGGCGATCTGGGGCGCGGCGGCAGTGATCTGGTGCCTGGGCTTGAACCTCTATGCCGCGCACCTGGCCGACGAGGGCGAGCGGCTGCGCGCCTACATGGTCGCCCAGGTGCGCATGGCCTTCCCGCAGTTGCCGGTGGTTCTCAACCCGTTGCAGCAGGCGCGTCAGCAACTGCAGGGCGGGCAGGGCGGCGCCGGCTCGGGGCTGGCGGCCTTGCTCGACGGCGCCGGACAGGTCATGCCGTTCCTCGCGGGTAATGTCGAGGCACTGGACTATCAGGATGGCGTGCTGCGTCTCACGCCCCTGAACGATGGTGGCAAGGCCCCGGCGGACAGCGCCTGGCAGGCCGACCTCGCCGCACGCGGCATCGAGGGCCAGGCCAGTGGGCAAGGCTGGACCCTGAGGGCAGCCAACCCATCCGGTGAGGAGCTGGCCCATGTCGATTAAGGCCCGCCTGGGCCTGCTGCGCGGGCAGGGCCGGCAACGCTGGCAAGCCCTGGCCGCGCGGGAGCGTCGTGCGGTCGCCCTGGCAGGCGGCTTGCTCGGCGCGCTGTTCTGCTGGCAGGTACTGGTGCTTCCCGCCCTGGCCCGGATCGACCACTGGCAGGCCGAAACACCCAAGCTGCGCAGCCAGGCGCAGGCGCTCGATGCCTTGCTCGGCGAGCGCCTGGCACAACGGCCTGCGGATACCGCCCAGGCTTTGCGCCAGAGCCTGGAGCAGGCTGGCCTGCTGGCGCAGTCACAGCTCGACGGCGAGGGCGATACCTGGCGCCTGGGCTGGCAGCGGGCCCCCGCGGAAGCGGCCATGGCCTGGCTGCAGTCTGTGCCGCCGCGCCTTGGGCTCGGTATTGGCCAGCTGACATTGCGCCGGGACCCCGGCGAGCCCGGCAGCCCGGTGACCTTTTCCGGAACCCTTCGCATGACTCAGGCGCATGGCGCTAAGGACCCTTCATGACGTGCCTCCGTTCACCGCGATTGCCGTTCGCGCCCTTGCTCCTGGCCCTGGCGCTCAGCGCCTGTGCCAGCGCGCCGAGCGTGCAACGCCCCCTGGCCAGCAGCGAGCTGGGCCGCCCGCTGGCCGAGGCCGGTGCCACGGCGGGCACCCTGGATCACCGCGAACCGCAGAGCCGCCCGCTGCAGCGCCAGTCGCCGCCTCGCGTCGGCCAGCGCCACAGTCGCGCCGTGGCCGCACCCGCGCCGGCCAATCCACTTGGCGACCAGCCGGTACAGCTGAACTTCGTCGATGCCGATATCCAGGCAGTGGTGCGCGGCCTGTCCCGCGCCACCGGTCGCCAGTTCCTGGTCGATCCACGGGTCAAGGGCCAGCTGACCCTGGTTTCCGAAGGTGAGGTGCCGGCCGCCAAGGCTTATTCCATGCTGCTGTCGGCCCTGCGCATGCAGGGCTTCAGCGTGGTCGATGTCGGCGGTGTGGCCCAGGTGGTGCCCCAGGCTGACGCCAAGCTGCTGGGCGGCGCGCTGGTGAGCGGTGACCGCGACGCGGGCAACGGCATGGTCACCCGGACCTTCCGTCTGCAGTATGAAAATGCCGTCAACCTGATCCCGGTGCTGCGCCCGATCGTCTCGCCGGACAACCCGATCAACGCCTACCCGGGCAACAACACCCTGGTCGTCACCGATTACGCCGAAAACCTCGAGCGGGTCGCGCAGATCCTCGATCGGGTCGACATCCCCAGCGCCATCGACACCGATGTGGTGGCGATCAACAACGGTATCGCCAGCGACATCGCCAGCATGGTCAACGAACTGCTCGACAGCCAGGGCAGCGACCCGACGCAGAAGATCAGCGTGCTGGGCGATCCGCGTTCGAACAGCGTGGTGATCCGTTCCGGCAGCCCCGAGCGCACCCAGCTGGCCCGCGACCTGGTCTACAAGCTCGACAATGCGCAGAACAGCGCCGGCAACCTGCACGTGGTGTACCTGCGCAACGCCCAGGCCGACAAGCTGGCGCAGAGCCTGCGCGGGCTGCTGACTGGCGAGAGCGACAGCGCCACTGCCGACGGCACGCGCGCGCTGCTCAGCGGTGGCGGCATGCTCACCGGCGGCAGTGGCAACGGCAACAGCGCCAGCACCGGCAACAACACCGGCATGCAGAACAACAGCACAACTGGCAGCCAGAACCGCGGCAACGGCCTGGGCGCCGGCAGCACGCCGAACGGCTACGGCGCCAGCGCGCAGCAGAATGACCAAGGCACCGCGTTCTCCGCTGGCGGCGCGACCATCCAGGCCGACAAAACCACCAATACCCTGCTGATTTCCGCCCCCGAGCCGCTGTACCGCAGCCTGCGCGAGGTCATCGACCAGCTTGACCAGCGCCGCGCCCAGGTGGTGGTGGAAAGCCTGATCGTCGAGGTCGGCGAGGACGACGCCAATGAATTCGGCATCCAGTGGCAAGCCGGCAACCTCGGCAAGAATGGTGTGTTCGGCGGCGCCAACCTCGGTGGCAGCGGGCTGGTCAAGGGGCCGAGCAGCATCGACGTACTGCCGAAGGGGCTGTCGGTGGGCGTGGTCGATGGCACGGTGAAGATCCCCGGCATCGGCGAGGTGCTCGACCTCAAGGTGCTGGCCCGTGCGCTGACCAGCAAGGGTGGCAGCAACGTGCTGTCGACACCCAACCTGCTGACCCTGGACAACGAGGCGGCGAGCATCTTCGTCGGCCAGACCATTCCCTTCGTCAGCGGCCAGTACGTCACCGATGGCGGCGGCAACAGCAACAACCCATTCCAGACTATCCAGCGCGAGGAAGTGGGCCTGCGCCTGAACGTGCGGCCACAGATCTCCGAGGGCGGCACGGTCAAGCTCGATGTCTACCAGGAGGTCAGCAGCGTCGACCAGCGCGCCTCCAGTGCCGCCGGCACGGTGACCAACAAGCGCGCCATCGACACCAGCATCCTGCTCGACGATGGCCAGATCATGGTCCTCGGCGGGTTGCTCCAGGACGGCTACACCCAGAGCAACGAAGGTATCCCGTGGCTGTCCGGGCTGCCGGGGGTCGGCGCGTTGTTTCGCAGCGAGCGCCGGGCCAGCACCAAGACCAACCTGATGGTGTTCCTGCGCCCGTACATCGTGCGCGATGCCGCGGCCGGGCGCAGCATCACCCTGAACCGCTACGACTTCATCCGCCGTACCCAGGGCAACCTCAAGCCCGAGCACTCCTGGGCGCTGCCGGACATGGACATGCCGCTGCTGCCGCCGGTGGAGCAGGGCGTGCCCGACCAGGGCCGTGCGCGGTCGGTGTCATCGCAGGCACCACGGGCCTCGATCCGTGCCGTGCCGGTGGACGAGGTGGCCCGTTGAGCCGCCTGCCGTATGCCTGGGCCAAGGCCCAGCGGGTGGTGCTGCAGGCCGATGGCGAGGCGAGGGCGGTACTCTCGTGCTGCCCTTCGAGCCCGGGCTGGGCGTTGGCAGAGGTGCGTCGGCGCTTTGGCGCGGTGGCTGTCGAAGCGGTGACCGATGCGAACATGGACGCCTTGCTGGTCAGCGCCTACGCCGATACCGGCAGCGCCGCGGCGGTGGTGGGCGCGGCGGAGAACGAAGTGGACCTTGACCGCCTGCTGCAGGACATCCCGGAAGTCACCGACCTGCTCGAGGCCCAGGACGACGCGCCGGTGATCCGCATGATCAACGCCTTGCTCACCCAGGCGGCCCGCGACCAGGCCAGCGATATCCATATCGAGCCGTTCGAGAGCCACTGCCTGGTGCGCTACCGGGTCGACGGCACCCTGCGCGACGTGGTCTCGCCGCGCAAGGCGCTGCACGGCGCGCTGGTGTCGCGGATCAAGATCATGGCGCAGCTGGACATTGCCGAGAAGCGCCTGCCCCAGGACGGCCGCATCGCCCTGCGCGTGGCCGGGCGGCCCATCGATATCCGCGTGTCCACCGTACCCACCGGCCATGGCGAGCGCGTGGTGATGCGCCTGCTGGACAAACAGGCCGGGCGCCTGCGCCTGGAGGCGCTGGGCATGGACGCCGCGGTGCTGGCGCGGCTGGACCAGTTGATCCGCCAGCCCCATGGCATCGTGCTGGTCACCGGCCCCACCGGCTCGGGCAAGACCACCAGCCTGTACGCCGCGCTGGCGCGGCTGGATGCCAGTGTCAGCAACATCCTCACCGTCGAGGACCCGGTGGAATACGACCTGCCGGGGATCAGCCAGATCCAGGTCAACGCACGTATCGACATGAGCTTCGCCGTGGCCCTGCGCGCCATTCTGCGCCAGGACCCGGACGTGATCATGATCGGCGAGATCCGCGACCTGGAGACCGCGCAGATTGCCGTGCAGGCCTCGCTGACCGGGCACCTGGTGCTGGCCACGCTGCACACCAACGATGCGGTGTCGGCGGTCAACCGCCTGGTCGACATGGGCGTCGAGCCGTTCCTGCTGGCCTCGGCGCTGCTCGGCGTGCTGGCCCAGCGCCTGGTGCGGCGCCTGTGCCCGCACTGCCGCGAGCCCGACCCAGCCGCGCCCGGGCAGTACCGGGCGGTGGGCTGCGCGCATTGCAATCACTGTGGCTACAGCGGGCGCACCGGCATCCACGAGCTGTTCTGCGTGGACGACGCAGTACGCGCCCTGGTGCACCAGGGCGCCGATGAACAGGCCCTGCGCGCCGCCGCCCGCAGCAACGGCATGCGCAGCATGCGCGAAGACGGCCAGCGCTGGGTCGACAGCGGCGGCACCTGCCTGGAAGAGATCCTGCGCGTGACACGGGATGCCTGATGAACCGCTATCGCTATGAAGCCGCCGACGCCCAGGGGCACATCGTCAAGGGGTTGCTCGAAGCCGACAGTCCAGGTGCCGCCATGGTCCAGCTGCGCGGCCTGGGCCTGACCGCGCTGGAGGTCGAGGCCCAGGCCTCTGCCGGGCAGGGCGCGGGCCTGTTCAGCGCCAGGCTGAGCGATGGCGACCTGGCCTGGGCCACGCGTCAGCTGGCCAGCCTGCTGGCCGCCGGCCTGCCGCTGGAAGCGGCGCTGGGCGCGACCTTGGAGCAGGCCGAGCGCAAGCATGTGGCGCAGTTGTTGGGGGCGGTGCGCGGCGATGTGCGCAGTGGCATGCGCCTGGCCGACGCACTGGCGCAGCGGCCGCGGGACTTCCCCGAGATCTACCGGGCACTGGTGGCGGCGGGTGAGGAGTCCGGCGACCTGGCCCAGGTGATGGAGCGCCTGGCCGACTACATCGAGGAGCGCAACACCTTGCGCGGCAAGATACTCACCGCGTTCATCTACCCCGGTGTGGTCGGGCTGGTGTCGGTGGGCATCGTCATCTTCCTGCTCAGCTACGTGGTGCCGCAGGTGGTCAGCGCCTTCACCCAGGCACGCCAGGACCTGCCCGGGCTGACCCTGGCGATGCTGGCGGCCAGTGACTTCGTGCGTGAATGGGGCGCGCTGTGCTTCGCCCTGATGGCCGGGGCGTTCTGGGCCTGGCGGGTCTACCTGCGCGCCCCGGCGGCGCGCCTGGCCTGGCACGCCCGGATCCTGCGGCTGCCGTTGTTCGGCCGTTTCGCGCTGGGCCTGAACACGGCGCGTTTTGCCTCCACGCTGGCGATCCTCGGCAGCGCCGGGGTGCCGCTGCTGCGTGCGCTGGAGGCGGCGCGCCAGACCTTGGGCAACGATCGCCTCGACCAGTGTGTCAGCGAGGCCACCGCGCGGGTGCGTGAGGGCGCTGGGCTGGCCTCGGCGCTGGCGGTGGAGAAGGTCTTTCCGCCGCTACTCATCCACCTGATCGCCAGCGGCGAGAAGACCGGCAACCTGCCGCCGATGCTCGATCGCGCCGCCGACAGCCTGGCCAAGGATATCGAGCGCCGCGCCATGGGCATGACCGCGCTGCTCGAGCCGCTGATGATCGTGATCATGGGGGCGGTGGTGCTGCTGATCGTCATGGCGGTGCTAATGCCGATCATCGAGATCAACCAGCTGGTGCAGTGACCTGTTGCCCATGGAGCAAAGGCGCCTCCCGCGAGGCGCCTTTGCGGCGCTCAGCTGTCTTCCTTCGGCTGCACCACGATCGCCAGGGCGTCCGGCTCGGGGCCGGCTTTCCAGCGAGCCTTCTCGGTCCAGTTGGCGGTGCTGATCACCGCGACCTCATCGCCGCCGCTGATCGCCACATAGACCCGCTTGCCATCCGGCGAGACCACCGCGCCAATTGGCAGCGCCTCTTCGCCGAGCATCGTGCGGCGGTATTCGGCGCCTTCGCGCGCCAGGCCGATGCGCTTGATCTCTTTCTTGGCCACCACATCGATCACCGCCAGTTCCGCCGACTTGGCGCAGGTGACGAGTGCATACTTGCCATCCGGGGTCATCGCGACGCGGATCGGGAACAGGCCGGTGCGGATACGGTCGGTGACTTCCAGGCGCTTGCTATCGACGATGACCACTTCGTTGCCGTCGCGGTTGCTGACCCATACCTGGGTGCCGCTAGGGGTCACCGCCACGCCTTCGCTGCCGGCGCCCGTGGGGATCTCGGCGATTTTCTTCTTGTGCAGCAGGTCGACCACCGACAGCGTGCCGCTCTCGACATGGCTGACGTAGGCGCGGTCGGCACCGGGTGACAGCGCGACCATGTGCGGTTTGCCGCCACCGACGTCGATCCGGTCGAGCACTTTACCTTGGGCCAGGTCGACCACCAGCAGACGTTCGCTGGCTTCGGTGGTGACCACCACACGCTGGCTGTCGGGCAGGAAGCGAATGCCATGGGGGCGGGCGTCTTCGCCCAGGTCGATGGTGCGCACGACCGTCCGGGTCGGCCAGTCGATCACGCTCAGGCTGTTGTTCGCCGTGCCTTGCGCGCCGTAGTTGCCGACCACGGCGAGCAGGCCATTGCCACTGACCACCACCTCGTGGGGGCCGGTGCCTACCGGCAGGCGGATCATTTCCTGGCCACTGCCAGTGTCCAGGGCCGACACGCTGGCGTCGGCCTTGTTGCCGACCAGCAGCACGTCGTCGGCGTTGGCCAAAGTGGCGCAGGCCAGCAGGGCACCGGCCAGGGCCAGCAGGCGGAAGGGGGGTGTGAATGTCATGGGGTAGGGCATGTCCAGTCTCCTTGAAGGTGTGATCCTTGTTGCATGCACTGGCTGTGACCCGTCGGGCCGCCCGAGAGTTTCAGTGGACATGTGCACGCCCACGGTGGCTGGCGCTGCTGATGCCGATCATCGAGATCAACCAGCTGGTGCAGTGACCTGCTGCGCCACCTCCCACACCTGTTGGCGAAACCAGCGACGCAAGGGGTCGGCGTGGGTGCGCGCGTGCCAGATCTGCATCACTTCGATCCGGGGCAGCGTCAGGGGCAGGGTGTGCAGGCGCAGGCCGGGGTCGCGCTCGACCGCTTCGATGGCCAGCGAGCGCAGGCAGGTCAGCAGCAGGTCGGTGCCTCGTACCAGGCGCGTAGGGGCAATGAAGCTGGACAGGCCGGCCACCACCCGACGTTGCCGACCAACAGCCCGCAGGGCGTGATCGACCCGGCCATCGAGGTCGCCGGTGAGTGTGGTCAGCAGGTGCTCGCAGGCCAGGAACGCCTCCAGGCTCATGCCCTCGGTCAGGTGTGGGTTGTCGGCGGCGGCCAGTACCACGAAGTCCTCACTGAGCAGGCGCTGTTGATGGAAGGTGTCCGGCAAGCCGTTGTAGAAACCGGCGATGGCCAGGTCACAGGTGCCTTTTTCCAGCGCCTCGCGTGGCAGGTTGCCCTGGGTGTTGTGGGTGATCAGGGTCAGGTTCGGTGCCTGGGTGCGCAGGATTGGCAGCAGCCTGGGCAGCAGGGTCTGCTCCAGGTAGTCGGTGCTGTAAAGGTGCACCTGGGCCGGGCGGGAGAGGAAATCATCGCCGTCGCAATCCCTGTAGAAGTCCTGTAGCTGTGCAACCAGCTGCTGTATCCGGGGCGCCAGCTCATGGGCCCTGGGCGTTGGCGTGAGGCCACGCGGCGCACGCACGAACAAGGGGTCGCCGAACTGCTGGCGCAGCTTGTTGAGCTTGTGGCTCAGGGCGGGCTGGCTGAGGGCCAGCCGTTGCGCCGCATGGGAGGCATTGCGCTCTTCATAGAGCACCTGGAACAGGTGCAGCAGGTTGAGGTCCTTGTTGCTGATATTCATAAAATGAATCACAGGAATAAGTGCTTTCGAATTATCGAATCATAACGCGATGGTTAGGATGGGCCCAACTTGTTGAGGGAGACGCCCGTGACCATTGCCATCTTCGCCACTATCCACCCGCATCCTGAACACCGTGAGGTCACAGAACAGGCCTTGCGCCGGATGGTGGAGCAGACCCGCGCCGAGCCCGGCAACCTGCGCTATGACCTGTTCGTCCGCGAGGGCGAGGTACTGGCGTTCGAGCTGTTCGAGCTGTATGTCGATGCCGCTGCCGTCGAGGCCCATCGCGACAGTGCCCATTACCAGGCCTATCGCGCCGCCAGCGCCGGCTGGTTGGCCGCACCGACTCAAGTCCAGCTTGCCCACGGGCTGGATATCGCGCCATTCAACTGATCAGGAAGACACCATGAACATGATTGCTCCCGTCGCGCTGGCACTGGCTGGTACTTTGCTGGCCGGCCAGGCCGCCGCCGCTGCGAAGGGTGAGGTACTGGTGCTGTTGTCCAGCGAGAACCAGCTGCAGCTCAAGGACGGCAAACCGTACCCCACCGGTTACTACCTCAACGAATTCGGCGTGCCTGCCGACCAGTTGCTCAAGGCCGGCTACAAGCTGGTGCTGGTGACGCCCAAGGGCAATGCGCCGAGTGTCGATGAGCGCTCGATCGATCCGATGTACTTCGGCGGCGATGCCCGCGAGATGCAGCGTATCCGCCAGGTGGTCGATAGCCTGCCGGATATCGACGACACGCTGTCGGTGAAGGAGGTGCTGGCGGGCGATATGGGCCGCTATGCCGGGATCTTCATCCCGGGTGGCCATGCGCCGCTGATCGACCTGGCCAACAACCCCGACGTCGGTGCCCTGTTGCGTCATTTCCACCAGGCCGGCAAGCCCACGGCCGCCATTTGCCACGGCCCGATCACGTTGCTGTCGGCGCAGCAGGACCCGGCCGCCTACCGCGCCGCGCTCGCCCGTGGCGAAACCCCGGCGGCCAGCGACTGGACGTACCGGGGCTATCGCATGACCATTTTCTCTGACCCTGAGGAGCAGGTGTTCGAGGGCTCACTCAAGGAGCAGCGCCTGCAGTTCTATCCCGCCAAGGCCATGGACGGTGCAGGAGGCGACATGAGTTATGCCCAGGCCTGGCAGCCCCATGTAGTGGTCGATCGTGAGTTGATCACCGGGCAGAATCCGTTTTCCGACAAGGCATTGGCCAAGGCGTTGCTTGAGCAGTTGGAGAGTGTCGGTATTCGCAAGAACTGAGCGAGTGCAGGTGATCGAGGCCTTGCGGATGCTGGCAGGGCCTCGGTCATTCAGGTGCGCGGGCTTTGCCTCGCTTGGGGCGGCCCGCGTAGGCGGAACCTTCGACTTTGGCAAACGCCTCCACGGCTGCTTCGCTGATAAAGCTGTCGTAGTGGGGCGATGCGCGTAGCCGCGCGAGTTTCTCGTCGGCAACGGCCTTGAAGTAGGCGACAGTTGCTTCAAAATCACTGGGTGTTGCCGTCATGCGATGCGTCCTCCCGAGTGAATGCAGCGTAGTCCGCGTCCAAGTTGTAGGCAAGGCCAACTCCCTTGACCTGGGTGAAACCATCTCGCTCGTAGGCTGCTCGGGCCTGAGGCAAGGGATCTCGCACCACGACCCATTTCAGACCCAGCATGCTGGCATAAAAGCGTACGCCGCTCAGGCACAGGGGCGCGACATGGCCTTTGGTCAGCAGGCGATCATCAGGGTTGCGCTGCAGGTACAGCACCATGATCTTCTCCTTGCTGCCCTGCGGTGAGGCCCAGCACAAGCCTGCCAGCTGGTCGTGATGCCACAGGGCGATGTCGAGGGCGCGGGCATGGGCACGCCGAGCCTTCCATTTCAGTACACGCTCCCAGCCAAAATCATGCTGCTGCGGATGCCAGTGCTCATGCGCGGTGATGGCGCGCTCGTCGATTTCTTCGATGGCCAGCCACTGGGCGAGATGGTTGTTGCGCTGGCCAATCTCCAGGGCAATCTGCCCGCGTGCAGCCTGTTTGAAACCGGCAAGTTCGGCCAGTCTACGTTCGTCCATGTCGCACCCTCGAATGCATTGGAACTGAGGTGCGAAAAGGCTAACGTGTCTGCTGCTCCGATGATGGCGGAAAGGCAGTGGGTGGCTTCCCACAATTGTGTAGTAAAGCTCCGAAGGCCAGTTTCGCAGGGCCGACCGCCTTGCGCAGCACGGCCCATTGGCGAGGCGGGATCAGCGTTTGCTCGGCCGGGTAATGCCGTCCACCACCAGCACCGTGGCGCCGGCCATGATGGCGATGTCGGCCAGGTTGAACACGCCGGTGTGCAGGGTGCCGATGTTGAGGACGAGGTAATCGACCACGTGGCCGTCGCGAAAAACCCGGTCGATCAAGTTGGATAGCCCGCCCACGGCGATGAACCAGGCCGCGCTGGCCTTGACCGGTGCCGATTGCCAGTGGCGCCAGGCCCAGACCATGGCCCAGGCGCACACCACGCCGACGGCGACCACGAACACCAGTTGCTTGAGCCACGGAGCCAGCCCGGCGCCGAGGCTGAGGAACGCTCCGGGGTTGAGGCTCAGGGCCAGGTCCAGCCAGACGCTCTGGTTGCCATAGACATAGCTGTGATTGTTCAGGGCGACCAGGGCGATCAGTTTTACCCACTGGTCGAGAATGATGAAGGCAACGCCCAGGGTGAGGACGAGGGTACGGCTGGAAAACATGCTGACAGTTCCTTTAGTGCGCGAATGCGGTCGTCCGCCATTGGCGGGCAAGCCTGCGGCGCGGCGAAGATAGCGCAGGCGGGTCTAGACTTAAAGCCCGGGTCGGTTGCAGATGCGACCCGATCAACCATCCGACCACCGCCTACCGGACCGGACGTCGCCGACGGTGGCCTTCTGGCAGAGGAGGGCAGGTCATGGACGAGGCAAGGCTTCACGAGTTCATGGGCAAGCTGGTGGGCGACATGGGCGCGGCGGCGACGCTGGCCAATGTCATCCTTGGGGATGAACTGGGGCTGTATCGGGCCATGGCCGACAGTCAGCCAGTCACGCCCGAGGCCCTGGCCGAACGCACCGGCTGCCAGCCGCGGCTGGTACGCGAGTGGCTCAATGGCCAGGCCGCGGCGGGTTATCTGGTGCATCACGATGGACAGTTCACCCTGCCCGAAGAGCAGGCCATGACCTTGGCGCTGGAAGATTCGCCCGCCTACATGGCCGGCGGCGCCTCGGTGCTGGCGGCACTGTTCCATGACAAGGACAAGCTGGTGGCGGCCATGCGCGGCGATGGCGCCCTGGCCTGGGGCGATCACCATCCATGCATGTTCAGTGGCACCGAGCGCTTCTTTCGACCCGGCTACCGAACGTTCCTGGTGGCTGATTGGCTGCCGGCTCTGGACGGGGTGGTGGAAAAGCTGCAGGCCGGCGCCCAGGTGGCCGATGTCGGCTGCGGCCATGGCGCCTCTACCATTGTCATGGCCGAGGCGTTTCCCGCCTCGCGCTTCATCGGCTACGACTACCATGCGCCTTCGGTGCTCACCGCCAGCGAGCGCGCGCGTAACGCAGGCGTGGCCGAGCGGGTCGGCTTCCAGCAGGCGTCGGCCAAGGACTATCCCGGCCACGATCTGGACCTGGTGTGTTTCTTCGATTGTTTACACGATATGGGTGACCCGGTGGGCGCGGCACGACACGCCTATCAGGCGCTCAAGGACGACGGCACGGTGATGCTGGTGGAGCCGTTCGCCGAGGATACCCTGGATGCCAATATCAACCCGGTGGGGCGCTTGTTCTACGCGGCTTCGACGTTCATCTGCACGCCGAACTCGCTGTCGCAGGAAGTGGGGCTGGGGCTGGGTGCGCAGGCTGGGGAAGCTCGGTTGCGGGCGGTGTTCGAGGAGGCGGGGTTCAGGCGCTTCCGGCGGGCGACGCAGACGCCGTTCAACTTGATACTGGAGGCCAGGAAGTAGCGATCCCACAGATAGGTCCCACAAACAGAAGGGGCGCCATCTGGCGCCCCTTCATCGTGCAGCTTAGGCTTCAGCGTCCCATGGACGATCGCCTTTTTCATCCTTGACGCGGGTTGGCAGGCCCATCACGTCCAGCGCCTTGAGGAACGGCTCGGCCGGCAGCTCCTCGACGTTGACCATGCGCCCGGCATCCCACTGACCACGGGCAACCAGTAGCGCGGCGGCTACCGGAGGCACGCCTGCGGTGTAGGAAATACCCTGGCTGTCGGTCTCGGCGTAGGCTTCTTCGTGGTCGGCCACGTTGTAGATGAACACCTCGCGCGGCTGACCGTCCTTGGTGCCCTTGACCAGGTCACCGATGCAGGTCTTGCCGGTGTAGCCCGGGGCCAGCGAGGCCGGATCCGGCAGCACGGCCTTGACCACCTTCAGCGGTACCACTTCCAGGCCTTCGGCGGTTTTCACCGGTTGCTCGCTGAGCAGGCCGAGGTTCTTCAGCACGGTGAACACATTGATGTAGTGCTCGCCGAAGCTCATCCAGAAACGCACGTTCGGCACGTTCAGGTTCTTCGAGATCGAGTGCACTTCGTCGTGGCCGGTCAGGTACAGGTTCTGCGAACCCACTACCGGCAGATCGTCGGTGCGCTTGACCTCGAACATGGTGTTGCTGGTCCACTGGCTGTTCTGCCAGCTCCAGACTTGCCCGGTGAACTCGCGGAAGTTGATTTCCGGGTCGAAGTTGGTGGCGAAGTACTTGCCGTGAGAACCGGCATTCACGTCCAGGATGTCGATCGAGTCGATCTGGTCGAAGTACTGCTGCTGCGCGAGTTTCGCGTAGCTGTTCACCACACCCGGGTCGAAGCCGACGCCGAGAATGGCGGTAATGTTCTTTTGTTGGCACTCTTCGAGGTGTTTCCACTCGTAGTTGCCGTACCACGGCGGGGTCTCGCAGATCTTGCCCGGCTCTTCGTGGATGGCGGTGTCAAGATAAGCGACACCGGTATCGATGCAGGCGCGCAGCACCGACATGTTGAGGAAGGCGGAGCCAACGTTGATCACGATCTGCGATTCGGTCTCGCGGATCAGTGCCTTGGTCGCCTCGACATCGAGGGCGTTGAGCGAGAAGGCCTGGATGTCGGCGGGTACCTTGAGGCTACCCTTGGCCTTGACGCTGTCGATGATGGCCTGGCATTTGGAGATGTTCCGTGACGCAATCGCAATACGACCCAGTTCGTCGTTATGCTGTGCGCACTTGTGGGCCACCACCTTGGCGACACCTCCTGCACCAATGATAAGAACGTTCTTCTTCAATTCAGCTGCTCTCCTTCATGAAAGCCTGTCTTACGACAGGCTCGAAACGTAGTCTTCGAAACCGAACTCGCGCACCACTTCGACGCTGCCGTCGAGTTGCTTGACCGCGATGGATGGCATTTTCAGACCGTTGAACCAGTTTTTCTTGACCATGGTGTAGCCCGCCGTGTCGACGAACGACAGCCGATCACCGATGGCCAGTGGCTTGTCGAATTGGTACTCGCCGAAGATGTCGCCGGCCAGGCACGACTTGCCACAGACCATGTAGGTGTGCGCGCCGTCGTTGGGGGCCATCTTGGCGTTGAGGCGGTAGATCAGCAGGTCGAGCAGGTGCGCTTCGATGGAGCTGTCGACCACGGCCAGGTGCTTGCCGTTGTACAGGGTGTCGAGCACGGTCACTTCCAGCGAGGCGCTGTTGGTGATGGCCGCTTCGCCCGGCTCCAGGTACACCTGTACGCCGTAGGTTTGCGAGAACTGCTTCAGGCGCGCGCAGAAGGCGTCCACCGCGTAGTCCTCGCCGGTGAAGTGGATGCCGCCGCCGAGGCTGACCCACTCGACCTTGTGCAGCAGGTGGCCGAAGCGCTCCTCGATGTGCGTGAGCATCTTGTCGAACAGGCCGAAGTCGCCGTTCTCGCAGTTGTTGTGGAACATGAAGCCGGAGATCTTCTCGATCACCTTCTCGATCTTCTCTGGATCCCACTCGCCGAGGCGGCTGAACGGGCGCGCCGGGTCGGCCAGCAGGTAGTCGGAGCTGCTCACCTGCGGGTTGACGCGCAGCCCGCGCACCTTGCCTTCGGACTGCTCGGCAAAGCGCTCGAGCTGGCCGATGGAGTTGAAGATGATCTTGTCGCAGTTCTCGAGCATCTCTTCGACTTCGTCGTCGGCCCAGGCCACGCTGTAGGCATGGGTTTCGCCGGCGAACTTCTGGCGGCCGAGCTTGAGCTCGAACAGCGAAGACGAGGTGGTGCCGTCCATGTACTGCTGCATCAGGTCGAATACCGACCAGGTAGCGAAACACTTGAGGGCAAGCAGTGCCTTGGCACCGGAGTGTTCGCGCACGTAGGCGATCTTCTCCATGTTGCTCAGCAGCTTGGTTTTGTCGATGAGGTAGTACGGCGTCTTGATCATTTAAAGGCCCCCGGCCAGGCCGGCCAAAAAAAGGACACGCATTGTGCCTTCACTTGCCGCGGTACGAAAGGGCGTGAGGCGCATTTCGTCCGAGTTGTCCACGCACTTGGCCAGGCAAGTGCCATCAGGCCCGTGACTGCGCCGTCCCTGGCGCGGGGTCGGCCGCTATCGCGAAGGACGGCCGAATGTGCTTTTGCATCGGGGCGAGCCCAGTGGAACAGATCAATGTGACGATCCTGATCTGCCGGCGCCACAGGCTGACAGAGCCAGGCTATCACCCCCCAATATCGCCTCTATTAGACCTCTGCTCAGGCTCGGCTAGTCTTTCTGCTGGTTCCGTGAAAAGCCGGTGCACAGGTGTGCCCGGCCATAACCGATGAGGGGCAGGCGCGCTTGGCGAACGCCTGATCCAACACCTGGCAGCGCAATTACAAGAACGCCCGGAAATCTGAATTGAACCGACCCTAAAGGTAGAAGCAGATGGCGAACGAATCGAAATGCCCGTTCCACCAGACCGCCGGTGGCGGCACCAGCAACCGTGACTGGTGGCCTGACCAGCTCAACCTGAAGATCCTCCACCAGCACTCCAGCAAGTCCGACCCCATGGACCCGGACTTCGACTACGCCAAGGCGTTCAAGAGCCTCGACTTCCAGGCCTTGAAAAAAGACCTGAGCGCCTTGATGACCGACTCCCAGGACTGGTGGCCGGCCGACTTCGGCCACTATGGCCCATTGTTCATCCGCATGGCCTGGCACAGCGCCGGTACCTATCGCATCGGCGATGGCCGTGGCGGCGCCGGCTCCGGCCAGCAGCGCTTCGCCCCGCTCAACAGCTGGCCGGACAACGTCAGCCTGGACAAGGCCCGGCGCCTGTTGTGGCCGATCAAGCAGAAGTACGGCAACAAGATCTCCTGGGCGGACCTGATCGTGCTTACCGGCAACGTCGCCCTCGAATCCATGGGCTTCAAGACCTTCGGTTTTTCCGGTGGCCGCGCCGATGTGTGGGAGCCCGACGAGGACGTTTACTGGGGCTCGGAGAAGGTCTGGCTGGGTGGTGACACCCGTTACGGCAAGGAACAGGTCAAGGCCCAGCCGCCCGGCCAGGGTGACCTGGTGGCCGAGCCCGCCAAGCATGGCGAGGAGCAGAACCGTGACCTGTCTGCCGAGCGCAACCTGGAAAACCCGTTGGCCGCCGTGCAGATGGGCCTGATCTACGTCAACCCGGAGGGCCCGGAAGGCGAGCCCGATCCGGTGAAATCCGGCAAGGACATTCGCGAGACCTTTGGCCGCATGGCCATGAACGATGAAGAGACGGTGGCGCTGATCGCCGGCGGCCATGCCTTCGGCAAGACCCACGGCGCCGGCCCCGCCGACAATGTCGGCGCCGAGCCGGAAGCCGCGGGCCTCGAGCTGCAGGGCCTGGGCTGGAGCAACAAGTTCGGTACCGGCAAGGGTGGCGACACCATCACCAGCGGCCTGGAAGTGACCTGGACCTCGACCCCGACGCAGTGGAGCAACGAGTACCTGAACAACCTGTTCAACTTCGAGTGGGAACTGACCAAGAGCCCAGCTGGCGCCCACCAGTGGCGGCCGAAGGATGGCAAGGGCGCGGGGACCGTGCCTGATGCCCATGATCCCGGCAAGAAGCATGCGCCGTCGATGCTCACCTCTGACCTGGCGCTGCGCTTCGACCCGATCTATGAGCCCATCGCCCGGCGCTTCAAGGACAACCCCGACCAGCTCGCCGATGCCTTCGCCCGTGCCTGGTACAAGCTGATCCACCGCGACATGGGCCCGCTGGCACGCTACCTCGGGCCGGAAATGCCCAACGAGGAGCTGCTGTGGCAGGACCCGCTGCCCAAGGCAGGGCCTCAACCCAGCGACGCCGATATCGCCGCGCTCAAGGCCAAGGTGCTGGCTTCTGGGCTGAGTGTCGGCGAACTGGTGTCCGCCGCCTGGGCCTCGGCCTCGACCTTCCGCGGTTCCGACAAGCGCGGCGGCGCCAACGGCGGCCGCCTGCGCCTGGCGCCGCAGAACGGTTGGACGGCGAACCAGGGGCTGGACAAGGTGCTGGCGGCGCTGGAGAAGATCCGCAACGAGGGCGGGAACACGATCTCCCTGGCCGATCTGATCGTGCTGGCCGGCAGCGCGGCGGTGGAGAAAGCCGCCAAGGATGCCGGGCACAACATCAGCGTGCCGTTCCATCCGGGGCGCGTGGATGCCTCGCAGGAGCAGACCGATGTCGAGTCGTTCGCGGTGCTTGAGCCTCTGGCCGACGGTTTCCGCAACTTCAGCAAGGCGCGCTACAGCGTCAAGGCCGAGAAATTGCTGCTGGACAAGGCCCAGTTGCTGACGCTCACCGCACCGGAGCTGACCGTGCTGATCGGCGGCCTGCGGGTGCTTGGCGCCAACCATGGCGGCAGCAAGGAGGGTGTGTTCACCGACAAGGTCGGCGTGCTCAGCAACGACTTCTTCCGCAACCTGCTGGACATGGGCGTGGAGTGGAAACCGACTTCGGCGGACAACGAAGCGTTCGAGGGCCGTGACCGCAAGACCGGCCAGGTGAAATGGACCGCCAGCCGGGTCGACCTGGTGTTCGGCTCCCATGCGCAGTTGCGTGCCTTGAGCGAGGTGTATGGCAGCAGCGATGCCAGGGAGAAGTTCGTCAAGGACTTCGTGGCGGCTTGGGTAAAAGTGATGGAGTTGGACAGGTTCGACCTGGCATAACGCCGATCGCGGGGCATGTCGCATCGACGCTTCGATGCGACATGCCCCGCGATGTTGGCTATCCCCGTCTTAAAGCCCCTGGGATGCCTGCAACGGGTCGGTGCCCGGGCTTTCCTCATGCAGCGAAACCTGTGCGGTCTCCGGCAACGCCAACCCGCCCACCAACGCCAGCAAGGCAATCACCACCAGGTAGAACGCCGGCGCCAGGCGGCTGCCGCTTTGTTCGATCAACCAGGTCGCCACCAGCGGCGCGGTGCCGCCAAACAGGGTGTAGGCAACGTTGTAGGTGATCGCCGAGGCGGTGTAGCGGCTGCGCGTGGGGAAGCACTCCGACAGCAGCGCAGCGGTGACCACGCCACTCATCAGCGCGCCGATGGCCAGCAGGATCACCCCCAGCAATGCCCCGGCCAGCGACCCCGAACTGGCCAGCCAGTAGGCCGGGAATACCGCCACCATCACCCACAGGCAAGTGAAGCCAATGGTCCGGCGTCGCCCGACACGATCGGAAAAGGCACCCGCCAGCGGGCAACCGGCGGCGGCGAACAGCAGCGCCACGGTCGAGACCAGTAGCGCCTGGGCGCGGCTCAGGTGACCGACCGTCTGCAGGTAGGTGGCGAAGTAGGTGGTGAACATGTAGAACGACAGCGCTGTCAGCGATATGAACGCGCCAAGGTTGCGGATGGTGCGGCCATGGTGGCGCAGGGTGTCGCCCAACGGCGAATGGTTGTGGGCCTTGCCTTCGGCGATTGCCTGGCGAAACGCCGGGGTTTCCTCCATGCGCCAGCGCAGGTACAGGCCGACCAGGCCCAGGGGCGCGGCGACGAGGAACGGAATACGCCAACCCCAGGCATTCATCGCCTCGGCTGTGAGGCTCGCCTCCAGGCCATAGGCGATGACCGCCGCGCAGGCGAAGGCGGAGAAGGTCGAGACCGGCACGAAGCTGCCGTAGAACGCCCGTCTGCCCCGTGGCGCGTGCTCCATCAGGTAGGCGCAAGCGCCGGCATATTCACCCCCTGCGGAAAACCCCTGCAGGCAACGGGCAAGGGTGAGCAGCGCCGGGGCCAGCACGCCGATGCTGGCATAGGTCGGCAGCAGGCCGATCAGCGTGGTGGAGCCGGCCATCAGCAGGATGGTCAACGACAGTATGCGCTTGCGCCCGAGACGGTCGCCCAGCGCGCCGAACACGATGCCGCCCAGCGGGCGCAGGGCGAAGGCCACGGCAAACACGGCGAAGGTCTTGAGCAGGGCGACGCTTTCATCCTCGCTGGCGAAGAACTGGCTGGCGATCAGCGTGGCGAGGAAACCGTAGACGGCGAAGTCGAACCATTCGACGAAGTTGCCAATGGCCGAGGCAGCGATCACCCGCCGCAAGGTGGCGGGTGGGACCTCGTGGGCGATGGACATGGGGTGCTCTCCGGTGGTCTTGGCAGCCTGGACGGATGCGACGCGCTCGGGGCGCGCCGTCGTTGTTCTCGGGCCAGTAGACAAGCGGTAGGGCGAGGGCGCTTTGTCGGGGGCGACATCCGGATGCCTGTTAGCACCGGATGTGGGACTCAGGGCCGCGGCATCGGCAGGCGAGAGATCAGCACAAGGGGGGCGATCACTTCCACCTGGTCGTTCTCGAACAGGCCTTCTGGCACTGGCGGGTAGGTGGTTCTCCAGCATTCGTGCTCGACCAGTTGCTTCAATTGGCTCAAGGAAGATGCCGTGACGCCCAAGGGCAACAGCCGTTCATGGGCAATCGAACTGCGCACGGCCTTGCAGGCGATGGGGCGATTGTTCCGGTCCAGGGTGAGCTTGAGCGTGACTACGCCAACCAGAGTGCCTTGGTTGGCGGCATCGATGCGGTTGATGAGGGCGCTCTGCATGGCCGCCGTGAAACCGGACAGGGCGGCGGCGTCGACTTTCGCGCTGGCCTCGGGGTTCGCGCTGCAGGCCACGAGGGTGAGCAGGCCAAGCGCTGCCAGGGGGGAGAGGGTGAAACGCTGGATCTTCGACACGGCAACGTCCTTGGAGGCAAACACCGGTACCTGCGTGTACCGGTTTGAGAAGGGGCGTTAGCTTAACGTGACTGCGCCTCATTCTTCAGGGGGAAGGCTTCCCCTCACTCACGGTCGCAACGCGCAGGCAGCGGCCAGGTGTGGGGTGGGCGCTGATCTTTCAGCTGCTCGGGCATCTCGATCGGCGGCTCGTCCGGGCCAAGCGCAGTCTCGATCTGGCGAACGCTGCGCAAGTATGGGTCCAGGTCGGTGCCCAGTCCGGCCTGGTGCGGGATCCACCAGGCGATGACCTGGGGCTGTCCGTGTTCATCCTCGGTCAGCAGCACCTTCCAGAACGCCTCGGGCGTGGCGATGCCGTGGGACTGGACGAAAGCATCGTTGTCCAGGGCCGCGCCGGCATGGCCGATCACCACGCCACCGATTACCGTCACCGGGCGCAGGTCACGGTAGCATTCGGTCAGCAGCTCGGTCTGGTACCAGGTGCGGCTATTGTGCGAGGCCAACTGCGGGACGATATTGCTCATCAGGTTGGAGGCGTCCATCGCCGCCCGGTCGTCGTCGAAATGATTGTTGGCTGCCAGGTGGCCGCGGTGATAGCCCTTGAATGTCGAGTAGGCCTTGGCCGAAAACTGGCCCATGCAACCCTCGGGCAGGCTGCGGTCGATACGGAAGTTATCGACGCGAGGCAGGTGACCCTGGTCCTTGTCGAGGGTGAAGCTGAAACGGTGCGGCTCGCCGCGCTGGCAGTCGTACCAGAGCCGGAAGCGCCCATGGTCGAGCAGGGTCAGCGGCGTGGCGGCAGGCTCGGGAGGTGTTGGGGAGGGCAGGCGGGGCGCGCACGAGGTCAGGCTCAGGGCCAGCAACAGGAACAGCAAACGGCGCATGGCGCGTCTTCCTTGAACAAAAGCGCGGAATGTTACAGCAGTCTGCAGGAGGCCGGCCTTTTTCCGGCCTGTGCTGGCGAAGTGTCAGGCCTGGCTGTCGATGCACACGCGGTTGCGCCCCTTCTGCTTGGCCCGGTACAGCGCCTGGTCAGCTTTGCGCAGGGTATCGCCAGGCTCGTCACCCGTCAGGGGCTGCCAGCTGGCCACGCCCAGGGACAGGGTAATCCCGCCGATAGGTTCGATAGGGGTGTGCTCCACGGTCAGGCGCAGGTGGCCGGCGATGGCGGTCGCCACCTCCAGGCCCGCGCCCGGCAGGAGCATCAGGAACTCCTCGCCACCGGTGCGGCACAGCAGGTCGCCCTCACGGCAGGTACCACGCATCAGGCCTGCCAGCCGCTGCAGGACCAGGTCGCCGATGTCATGGCCGTGGCTGTCGTTGATCCGCTTGAAATGGTCGATGTCCAGCACCACCACGGCGAAGCCGCGTTTCTCGGCCTGCAGCAAACGCAGTGCCTGCTGCAGGCCACGGCGGTTGAGCAGTCCGGTGAGCGGGTCGGTCTGGGCGTCATGGTTGAGTCGGCCGATGCGCTCCTGCAACAGGTTCAGGCCGAACAGCAGGGCGCGTTTGAGCTCCGCAGCCTCGGCGTACCAGGCGCGAACCTGGTGGATGCGCTCGGTGGTCTGCTGCTCGCCCGTGCCCCGGGCGACCGTGGCCAGTTGCCTGAGCGGGTGGGCGATGACTTGCGTCAGCCAACACAGCAGCAGGCAGCCGAGCAGGGCCAGCGGCGCGGAAATGGCGATGACATTGAGGATCAGGTGGCGCAGCGGTGCCACGGTCTGTTGCAGCGGTTGCTGGGAAACGATGGCCCAGCCGGTGCTGGGCACCGTGGCGAAACCGGCGAGCATTTCCACGCCCTGGCTGTTCACCAGCCGGCGGGTGCCGTGGTCAAGATGGGGGAGTTCGTCGACCAGCGAGTTGTCGCCCACCAGCGTGCCGACCCGCTGGCTGTCGGGGTGGAACAGCAGTCGACGGTTGCGATCGATCACGTAGAGGTAGGCGCCGTTCTGGTAGAAGTGCGTGCCCAGCAGGCTGTTGAGCAAGTTGCGTTCGCGCAGGTACAGGCTGCCGCCGATATAGCCCTGGTAGCGTCCGTCGGCGTCGAAGATCGGCTGCGACATGATCACCAACAGATTGCCGGCCGCCGATAGGAAGGGGATGGAAACCAGCGTACGGCGCTCGCGCAAGGCTTCCCGGGACGCGGCCGAGCTGGCCTGGGTACCGGCCAGGTGTTGCAGTGGCGCTGGCGCAAGCGTGCGCACCACACCTTGGGCGCTGACCCGCAAGGTTGAGTTGAACAGGTTGCTTTGCTGTTGCAGGCGGTCGATTTCAGCCTGTACCAGGTTATCGTCATCGGGGTGCCGGGCACATTGGCTGGCGCTGTAGGCCAGTTGCTGCAGGGCGTTGCCCAGGGTGTTCTCGGTCACGGCGGCCACTTTGGCGGCGTACGCCCGGTTGGCCTCCAGGGCACTGTCGATAAGCAGTTGGCGTTGCACCCGGTAACTGGCGAAGTAACTGGCCAGCAGCATCACCAGCGCGGTGATGGCGCAGAGCACGAGTATAAGTGTGCGCAGGTCGGGGCGCCGAGCGTGGGGTGGCATGTATCGCAATCCTTGACCTCATGGGATGCAGCAGGTGCCTCACCTTACGCGCTAGGCGCGAGGTGAACCATGCAGGCGGGCAATTGCAGGATTAGATTACGGAGGACGCTCCGATTTCTCACAACAATCACGGACTTTGCCGTGATTGATTCCTGTGCCCTCCAGGTCAGGGCGCGGCCTGTTGCAGTACTTGCAGGTCATCCTCGACCTGCTGCATGCGCGCCTGAGCCAGGGCCTGGACCTGGGGGTCGCTGGCGCTCTCGCGCATCAGCCGGGTGAGCTTCTCGCTCAGGCGCTTGCCCTCGTCGCTCTGGCCCAGTTCCCTGGCTTTGGCCGGGTCGCGGGTGGCCTGGACGATGCTGGCGAATTCGGCGTCGTCGAAGTGCTCCTCGCTGTACAACTTGAACAGGTCCTGGCGCTGATCCTCTACGGTGAGGTGCTTGCGCAGCACCTCCTTGATCTTGTCCTGGGGCACCTGCGCGTGGGTCATGGCCAGCAGCCCGGCCATGCGCTCGATGTTGTGGTCGTAGGCTTCCTGCAAGGGCAGGTTGGCGAGGATCTGTTCCTCGCGGCTGGGCTTCTGGTCGCAGGCGGCGAGGGCGCCGAGCAGGAGCACGGGCAACAGCAGTCGGGTCAGGCGGGACATGGGGCAGCCTTGGGCACGTTAAGGCCTGCGAGTTTACTGCAAACGCTTGCGCAAATTCAGCGTTGCAACGGATTGCGCAGGCGCACCCAGACAATCGCCGGCAGGGCCATCAGCAGCCATTTCAGGTAGCGGTTCACTTCATAGTGCTCGCAGGCGATGCCGATGCTGGTGCAGACCACCACCACCGCCACGAACTGGATCATTCTTTCCATCGGCAGGTTTCCATCATTGCTGGGGCCGGGAGGGCCGCGGCGCGCACTTTAGCAGTGGCGCGGGCGCGCAGGCCAGGATGCCATACGGCGTAACACTTTTACGGCGCTCCATGCGCACCCCCACGGTCGCCTTGCTGCTGGGCTGCTTCGATGCCAAAGGCGCCCAGGCCTTGCGGCCCACATCGCATTCGTTTCGTGCTTGCCGGCCACGCTGGTGGAAGTTGGGGTAAGCGTTATCATGTCGTCCGCTTGCCCATACCCCTCAAGGACGACCCGCATGCTACAGCGCAACAGGATGGTGCCCGAACTGATCGTCAGCGACCTCGACAGCAGCCTGGATTTTTGGGTGTCGTTGCTGGGCTTCGAGATTGCCTATCAACGCCCGGAGCAGCGTTTCGCCTACCTCGACCTGCACGGCGCGCAGGTGATGCTCGAGCAGCTCGATGCCGATGATCACTGGCTCACCGGGCCGCTGGAAAAACCCTTCGGGCGGGGGATCAACCTGCAGATCGATGTCCCCGCTGTCGCGCCGCTGCTCGAACGGCTGGAGCGCCATCGCTGGCCGTTGTTCCAGGCATGCGAGGAAGTCTGGTATCGCGCAGATGCCGTCGAAGTGGGGTTGCGCCAGTTCCTGGTCCAGGACCCCGATGGCTACCTGTTGAGGTTGGCGCAGAAACTGGGCGAGCGCCCGGTTGCGTTATCCGCGCGGTAGCCCTTGCTACCGGCCCCAGCAGCCGGCGTCTGACAGGCCATCCCAACCGGCACCCGCCATGCTCAACACCGTGTTCATTTCCATTCCCGACGTATTCGCCTACCGTCTCCTTCCACCCCATCACAAGGAGATCACGCATGCCCGAGCTTGCGTTGTACAAGGTGAAACTGCTGGACGAATTCGAGGCTCGCGAGGACGACTGGAGCTTCGGCCACTTCGAGCGCCGGCTGACCCAGGTCAAGCCCGCCGCCAACTATCAGGACGCCAAGGGCATCATCAAGGCCGCTCACCTGGCGAACAACTGGCCGAATACGGTAAAGCGCTACCTGCTGAGCAACTACCGGGCCCACGGTAATGTCAGCAGCGAGCTGACCGAAACCTTCATGCAGGTGCTGGCCAGCCTGACGCCGCAGGAGATGAAGGCCTGGAAGCTGCCGCAGATAAACCAACCGGCCTGATCGCCGCCAAGTCGACTCCCACGGGATGGCGCATTGCTTCAGGCTGGCGCGGTCGGTGTGGGAGCCGGCTTGCCGGCGATGCGCCGCGTGAGCGGCGCTTTCCATGCCGACTCAGGCACGAAACCGCAGCACCCGCGCCCCATCATACGGATCGACCAGGTAGTGCCCCCGCACCCCAAACGTCCCCAGCAACCGCTCCGGCGTCAACACCGCTTCTGGCTTGCCTAGCGCAACCAGCCGCCCTTGATCGAGCACGGCCAGCCGATCGCAAGTCAGTGCCTGGTTGAGATCATGCAGCGCCACCAGCGTCGTCACCGGCAGCGCCTGCACCTGGCGTAGCAAGCCGAGCTGGTGCTGGATATCGAGATGGTTGGTCGGCTCGTCCAGCAACAGCACCTGCGGCCGTTGCGCCAGCGCCCGGGCGATGTGCACGCGCTGGCGTTCGCCGCCAGACAGTTCGCCCCATAGCCGTCGGCGCAGGTGGCTGGCGTCGGCGTCGGCCAGCGCCTGTTCGACGATGGCGCGGTCATCGTTGCCGAACGGTGCCAGGGCCGAGAGCCAGGGCGTTCGGCCCAGGGCGACGGCGTCGTACACGCTGATGGCGTCCAGGGTGTCGGCCTGTTGCTCGACCAGGGCCAGGCGTTGGGCGATATGCCGGCGCGGCATGCGCTCCAGCGCTTCGCCGAGCAGGCGCACGTTGCCACTGCTGGGCGTGCGCAGGCCGGCGAGCAGCTTGAGCAGGGTGGACTTGCCCGAGCCGTTGGGGCCGACCACGCCGAGGGTTTCGCCGGGCATCACGCTCAGGTCGACACCCTGCAGCACGTCGCGTCCGCCCAGGCGCAGGCTGAGCCCTTGGCAGGTGAGCGGCGCGTCGGCGATGGTGGTCATCACGCTCATGGGCGCCCCCGGCGGCTGATCAGGATCAGCGCGAACACCGGTGCGCCGATCAAGGCCGTGACCACGCCCACCGGGATCACTTGGCCGGCGATCAGGGTGCGCGAGAGGATGTCGGCGATAATCAGGAACAGCGCACCGCCCAGGGCACTGGCCGGCAGCAGGCGGCTATGCCCGGGGCCGAGCAGCAGGCGCAAGGCGTGGGGGATGACCAGGCCGACGAAGCCGATGGCGCCGACGATGGACACCATCACCGCGGTGACCAACGCCGCGCAACTGATCAGCAGCAGCTGTGTACGGCGCACCGGTACGCCCAGCGAGGCCGCCGAGTCGGCACCGAAGGTAAAGGCGTCCAGTGCCCGGCGTTGCCACAGGCATATCGCGAGGCCGAACAGAGCGACCGGCACCGCCAGCCACACCGACGGCCAGCGCACGCCGCTGAGGTTGCCCAACAGCCAGAACAGGATGCCGCGGGCCTGCTCGGCGGTGGCCGACTTGGTGATGAGAAAGGCGGTGAGCGCGTTGAACAGCTGCGAGCCGGCGATGCCGGCGAGGATCACCTGGGCGTTGTCATGGCGGCTGCCACTGGCGCGCGACAGCAGCAGCACCAGGGCGAACGCCGCCAGCGCGCCGATGAAGGCGCCTGCCGACAGCGACAGCACCGCCCCGCCCAGGCCGAACAACCCCACCGCCACCGCACCGGTCGAGGCACCGGCCGACAGGCCCAGCAGGTACGGTTCGGCCAGCGGGTTGCGCAGCAGCGCCTGGAGGATCACCCCGCAGGTCGCCAGCCCCGCGCCACAAGCGGCGGCGACCAGGGTGCGCGGCAGGCGGTAGTTCCAGACGATGCCGGCGTCGATCGGGTCGACGGAATGGCCGGCCTGCCACAGCTGGTTGGCCAGCGCCTGCCAGATCGCCTCGGCGCCGACTCGGGTCTCGCCGATGGCAATCCCGGCAAGCATGGCCAGGCACAGGGCGAGCAAGGCAAAGAGGCTGATGGGCAGCAGGCGGCTCATGGCTGGGGTGCTTTACCGCTGGCGAAGGCGCTGGACAGCACGTCCAGCCCGCGGAACAGGCGTATGCCGGCCTGCATGGCGTCGGCATCGAGGACGATGATGCGGCCGTGCTTGACCGCGTCCATATTGCGCGTGACCGGGTCGCTGCGCAGGAAGTCGAGTTTTTTCTGGTAGTCGTCGGCCGGGTAGCGGCGGCGGTCCATGCGCGCGACGATCAGCCAGGTGGGGTTGGCTTTGACCAGGGTCTCCCAGCCCACGGTAGGCCATTCTTCGCTGGATTCGACCACGTTGCGCACGCCGAGGGTCTGCAGCATGTAGTCGGCCACGCCCTGGCGGCCGGCGACATAGGGGTCGGTCTTGAGGTCGGCGCTGGAAAACCAGAACAGCGCGCTGGTGTGCGCCAGGTCCTGGCCGGCCAGGCGCTGCCTGGCCTGTTCCAGCTGGCCCTGGAGCTCGGCATTCAGGCGCGCGCCACGTTCCTGCACGTCGAAGATCTCGGCCAGCTGGCTGACGCTCTTGTAGATGCTCTGCACCTTGAACGGCTGCAGGCGGGTGCCGTCGGCGCCCACCAGGTTGTCCTTGCCCTCGCAGTCCGAGGGCAGCAGGTAGGTGGGGATGCCCAGCTCCTGGAACTGCTCGCGGGTGCCGACCGCGCCCTGGGCGCCGATCATCCACTCGAACTGCGCCGTCACCAGTTGCGGACGTTTGCCGACCAACGCCTCGAAGCTCGGTTCGTTGTCGGCCAGACGCGGGACCTTGTCGTTCTGCGTCTTGAATTCCGGCAGCACGTTGTTGAACCACAGCGAGGTGCCCGCCAGCCGCTCACCGAGGCCCAGGGCATAGAGCAGCTCGGTGCCGGCCTGGCCGACGGTCACCGCCCGTTGCGGGGCCTGGGTGAAGGTCTGCGGCATGCCGCAGTTGTCGACGGTCAGCGGGTACTGGGTGGCGCTGGCGTGGGCCAGGCCCGACAGGGACAGGCCGGCGAGGAGGGCGGCGAGGCGGTGCGGCATGGTGGGGCGATCTCCTGGGTGGTGCACGGAATGGCCCACGGACAGGCATCGCCCGGCAGCCTGCGCAAGCACGCGGCCAGGGCGGATGACCATCCCGGACACCCCGCCGGTTGGTGAATGCGTGCCGGCAGGTCTCCTGACTGGTGCGTCCAGGCCGGCGCCAGCCTTCCCGGGTCGGCAGACCCAGTGGCATCGATGGCGCAGGCTCGGCACCTACAGTTGCGGGGGCAGTTCCCTTTGGATCGCCAGTGGCGAGCCCGGGATTCCCTTTTGATTCCGTGTGGAAACCGGCGGGCGGCATGGTAGACCATCGGGCTGTCGGGTGAAAACGCTTTTACAGGTACTTGAGCCAGGCGATATCGCGCCGTCGCGCTTTCAGCCGGGCGAACCAGCGCACCGGCAGGTACAGGACAAGTGGCAGCAGCACGGCGGTCAGCCATACCGCCCCGATGCCATCGAAACCGAAATAGCGGCCCTGGTTCAGGCCGAACAGCGCCACGCAGGCCACGTACAGCAGCTTGAGCGCATACAGGTGCAGCAGGTAGAAGAACATCGGCGCTGCGCCAAACACCGCAAGCGGGCCGACCCAGCGGGCGTCGCCGGCACGCTCGAAGCCGCGCAGCAGGAGCAGGCCGACGCCAAGGGTCAGGGCCAGGAACAGCAGCGACGGTGGGTATTTGGTGATATTGAAGAAGCTCATCAGCGTCTGCCCGACGCGGGCGTAGAGGCTCCAGGGGGCTTCGCCGTAGCCATTGAGCAGGCGCAGCGCGACGAACCCAAGCAGCAGGCCCGCGCCGACCCATAGCAGACGCTGCTGGCGCTTGCCGACATCGCTGCCCCGGGCAAACCACGGCCCGAGCCCATAACCCAGGGCGATCACGCCGATCCACGGCAACAGCGGGTAGGACGTGCGCAGGCACAGATGTTCGCCCACCTCCAGCCAACTGCGCTCATGCAGGATCGCCCATGGCACATGCAGCGCCGATTCCGGCCCGAAGTGCAGGCCATCGAGCAGGTTGTGACCGGCGACGATCAGCGCGCCGAGGGCGAGTAGCGCCGGACGCGGCAGCCACACCAGCAGCGACAGGGCGAGCATGCTCAGGCCGATGGCCCAGATCACCTGCAGGTAGATCACGCTCGGAGGCAACTGGAAGGTCCAGGCGAAGTTGACCAGGGTGAATTCCAGCACCACCAGGAACACACCGCGCTTGAACAGGAACACCGAGACATCGCCACGGCCCTGGTGCTTCTCGCCATACAGCCAGGCCGATAGCCCGGTAAGCAGCACGAACACCGGCGCGCACAGGTGCGCCAGGGTGCGGCTGGCGAACAGGCTGGGTTCGGTGGCGTCGATGGTCATCGGGTCGCTGACCTGGCGATGCAGGAAGAAGGTTTCGCGCACGTGGTCAAGCAGCATGAACAGGATCACCAGGCCGCGCAGGGCGTCGATGCTTTGCAGGCGTTGGGTGGGGAGGGCGGTTGGGGAACTGGTCATCGAGGAGGGATCGCAGGTTGGAAGCGTGTTCGAATGAAACGTTATCTTATTTCATTCTGGTGGGGCCTGGGTACTGAAATGCGCTGGAGTAGCCAACGTCATCGCAAGTAATGCGTCGTTCTGGACGACACAGCGCGGCGACTCAGGAACTCCAACATGTCTCAGGCAGACGTTGCAGGATCTGGCTTCTCTTCCGGCAATCGCGACTTGCTCCAACCCATAATTGAAGTCGTCCTCGTTGCGGCGCGGCAGCCCGGTGACACTGACTGTGAACCGGGCAGCTTCGAAGCGACACCGTGTCGGCCTTATGCAATCAGCCAAGCGGGGTCACATTCGATCAGGGCGCGCCTTGGCTGCTCTTGTCGCCTTGGCGCGCTACGGGGCTACCTTGGATTAACGTATGCGCGTCACCGGTCTCGATGACCGCACTGCAACTGAGCTCATCCCCTATGCGTGCGATTGCACGACCATTCACTGTGGCACTGTCCGCGCCGCTGATGACGGTGCCTTCCCCGTGGAGAGGGCAAAGATGGCGATGGTCGGCTCGGGCGGTGACCAACGAGTCAGTTGACCCTCATTTGCGCCTCTTCTTACTTGGCTGGACAGGGGCTTGCTCGAAGGCCTCCGGCGGAGGAGGTGCAGCACGGACGTTGAACAGGTGGCAGACGATGTACCAACAGACGGCGAGAGTGAAGTTGTAAGGAAACAGCATTGCCCAAAACGGTAACTGCCAATTTTTTTTGCCCTGCATTTCCCCAGGCTCGCCGGTTCGCCAAGGGGCGTAGTGGCGCCAGGCTTCTGCCGGGGTCAGGCAGATGGCATGAAGCGGCCGGTGCCACCAGTTGGGTTCGCCGGGCGGAGGGAGTTTGGCCGGGCCGTGGTTCATGAAGTGGCGAAGGTATTCCCAGACTTCGGCGACGTGTTTGATGTCGGATTCAGTGGGTTCGTTACTGTCGACCCATAAGCAATCTTTTTGATGCAGGCTGCCATCCTCTCTAGGTGGGGCGAAGGCAAGTGCATAACTGGTACTAAAGGATGAGCCTCCAAATTCGGTACGTTTGAATACACCCCCATGGGTCTTGTTCCAGTCAAAAATGATAAGTTTTTTACCGCGCTGGTATAGGATTTTTTTGGTTGAGCGGCTGAAGTGGAAGTTTGAAAGTTTTTTTATGAAATAGATTCTATAGGCGAGAAAAGGTGTGAATATGAAGGGTGTGATTATGTATTGAGCCATTGAGTGCGTGCTTGCTAGTAATATGTCTCTGTATTCGGGATTTGCAATTCTTGGGTAAAAATAAATGGCTAGTAGTAGTGTCGTGGCGGTGTATAGTTTCCCCATGAATACAGAGTCGGACACCCACGGATTTCGCAGGGTTAATGTATTTGTGGATAAATTTTCTAGCTGTCCAGTAATTGCTGGCTTGTATCCGGAGTTTGAGCTGTTATTGAATATCCATATAACTGCCATGATTAGCGCTCGAGACGAAAAGTTGAGTTAACCTCATTTCCTTCATTCAAGCCTTGATTGGAGCTATAGGCTAAATGCAGTAAGGCATAATTTTGGTTATTTATCGTGTTCTTGAAATTCAGAATTAAGCCGGCGCCTATAACGTAGCAAATAGCAGCAAGTGGAAAGACGACCATTTCTCCGTCTTCACGAAGGGTGCTCAAGCTACCTGACCATTCGCTTGTGCCTAAGATGAAACCCGGTAGGAATACTGTGAATTCAACGATGGGTTGTGTGGTGGTGACTTCGTTATGGGTGATGGCGGTCCAGTTTGCTGGCGCCCAGTAATTATTTTCATGCCAACCGCTGTCGACTCCGGTTATACCAAAGGATTGCGCTTCTTCTGCGGATATTAACCTTGGTCCGTAATGCTCATCGTGCCAGGCTTTAAGTTCTTCTTGCAGAGAAGGGAATGTAGGAAGTTTTTTTCATGATCCAGAACGATTTCGGGATGCACCTCTCCATCGTTTTTACGATTGCCGAATATGCTCCGTGCTGCCCAGAACTCAATAGGGGGCAGGATGGGTACGCGTGGGCTGCAGGAAGGGCCGGCCGTGGCAGAAACGTCGGTCATTTACGCTGCCTTTTGGTTGAGCGTACTGGGGCTTCGTCGAAGGCCTCTGGTGGAGGCGGTGCTGCCCGGACATTGAAGAGGCGGCACACGCCGTACCAGCAGAGGGCGAGGCCGAGGTTGTAAGGGAACAACACGGCCCAGAACGGCAGTTGCCAGTTTTTCTTGCCCTGCATTTCTCCGGGCTCGCCGGTTCGCCAGGGGGCATAGTGGCGCCAGGCTTCTGCCGGGGTCAGGCAGATGGCATGAAGTGGCCGGTGCCACCAGTTGGGTTCACCGGGAGGCGGGAGTTTGGCCGGGCCGTGGTTCATGAAGTGGCGAAGGTATTCCCAGACTTCGGCGACGTGCTTGATGCCGGATTCTGTGGGTTCGTTGCTGTCGGTCCAGAGGCAATCTTTTTGATGGAGACTTCCGTCTTTTCGACGGGGTGCGAATGCGAGGGCATAGGAGGTAGTGAAAGATGAGCCACCAAATTCTGTGCGCCTGAAAAGACCACCTCCAGTATTGTGCCATTCGAAGACGAATACCCTCCTGAAACGTTGGTAGTAAATTCTCTTTGTTGAACGGTTGAAGCAAACGCTTGATAAGCCCTTGATGAACCATATTCGATAAATAAGAAAGGGGAAAAAGGTGAAAGGCATAAGCATCATTAAAACCATTAGCATGGGGTCGGATGTGAATGAGTCGAAGTTTATTCTGGAAAATAACGAGGGGTACATGCCGGTAATTAATAGTATTGTTATTGTGCAGTAAAGCTTTCCCATGAAGACGGAGTCTGTTACCCAAGGGTTGCGTAGGCACAGCGTGTTTTCGGATACGCTCAATAGCTGGCCGCCAATGGCGGGTTTGTATCCTGAGCATGAGGTTGAGCTAAATAGCCATGTAGTTGCCATGATCAGCGCCCTAGATGAAAGTTTGAATTAATCTCGGCGCCCTCGCTCAGCCCTTGATTGGCGCTGTAGGCGAGATGCAGTGAGACGTGGTTTTGGTGGGTCAGCGTGAGCTTGAAATGAAGAATCAATCCCGCCCTTACAATGTAGGCGGCGGGAGTGATTGGAAATACGTCCATGCCTCCATCGTCACGTAGGCTGCTCAAACTTCCTGACCATTGGCTGGCGCCTATTGCGAAGCCCGGCAGCAGGATGGTGAACTCAGCCGTTGCTCCGGATAAGGCCGCATATTTAAATTTTATAGCTGGCCAGTTTGGCTGTGCCCAGTGAGTGTCCTGCTGCCATTGAGTATCGACATTGGTTACGCCAAGTGATTGCGCTTGCTTGGCTGATAATAGTTTTGGCCCATAGTGTTCATCATGCCAAGCTTTGATTTCTGCGTGTAAGGAGGGGAGTCGAGGTAGTTTCTTTTCATGATCGAGGGTAATGTCAGAACGGATCTCTCCATCATTGATGCGATTGCCAAAGATGCTGCGTGCGGCCCAAAGCTCAATCG
The DNA here is from genome assembly GCF_058783825.1 of Pseudomonas sp. FW305-96. Classification (NCBI taxonomy): domain Bacteria; kingdom Pseudomonadati; phylum Pseudomonadota; class Gammaproteobacteria; order Pseudomonadales; family Pseudomonadaceae; genus Pseudomonas; species Pseudomonas sp. FW305-96. The sequence goes on along the minus strand of NZ_JBYSYW010000026.1, from coordinate 2,068 downwards.
TACTGTGAATGCGTTCATGTGCTTTGGCGTGAAGATACAAGCCCCCAGCAACGATTGCTGCTCCCGTGAGCACCAATGCCGCCGCGGCCCATCCAGCGAACGGTACAAATACCGTGGGCCCTGCTATTGCAAGCCCGCCCTCAAGCATGACCGCAGAACCAGCGGCCATGGTCAGCCCACCGCTCGCCGTATACCAAGTGGCAGTCGAACTACCGTTATCGTACTGGCGCCACGCCTTGAAGCCGTCCGAGAAAAGTCCAAAAATTATTGCAGGGTAGCCTGCTAGACGTGCGAACAGATTGCTCCCCCAAAACTTGATAACGCCATTACCAAACGCCATCCCCGGCGCCGTCGAACTCAATCTCAGCATCACGGCCTTCTGCGTTACCCGTGCACTGACCAAGGTCGCCGCGGCCGCACCGATCACCCCGAAAATCGATGCCGCAAACCCCAAGGTGTATTCCGGCGCATTGCTTTTCTGCAGGCTGTTGTAAGCCGTTTTCAGCGAGATCACGTTGAACCACAGCATCCCGGCGTTCAGACCACCGCCTCCGCCCGACGTGAGCAACCCGAGAAAGTTGGGTTTAACCCGCGCAGTGGTGGTCAACTCAACCGCCACCGTCCGATTGCCCGAAATACGCAGCTGCTTCATTTCCTCAACCTGCGCCATGCCGCTCTTCAAATAACGCTCCACCTCCTGGCTGAACGGGTTTTCGCGGATGACCTGGTCGGTGATCTGGTAACGCGCCGCCAACAGCCCCAGCGCTTTCTCGGCATTGGCCTCACGCGCCGCCAGCAGTACTTGCTGACGCAGGGTATGGCTGGCGTCCCAGCGGGTCTGGCCACGCAGGCGCTTGAGCACCACGGTGTTGACGGACTGGGCAGTGAGATCGGTGATGTCGGCAATGGCCGGAAAGCGCCCGGCCAGCCCTTCGATGACATTGTCGCTGCCACCCAGCACACTGCCGGCCGCATCGGCTTTGTCCTTGAAGGGATTGAACGGCGCCAGGGCGGTGTAGAGCGGGCTGTCGTGCTGGTCCAGCCACTGTTCCAGGCGTTTGAAGCGCCGGTCTCGGTCTTCGGTACCGGGTGTCGGCTGACCCATCGGGTAGATCAGCAGGGCCAGGGAGATTTCCAGGCCACGGGCCGAGATGCGTTCGTCGCGGTCATAGCACGCCAGTGCGGCGGCCAGGCTGTAGGGGTCATCGATATGCGCGGCTTCGGCCGTGGCCAGCCACGCGTCGTGATCATGACTGGCTTGCAGGGCAAGGTTGCGCAGGCCTGCAATGCGCTGCTCCAGCTCATCGCGTTCGGCGAGGAACTGCAGGTATTTGTCGGTATCGATGCGCAGCGCCAAACGTGCACCGTTCGGGGAATAGTCCTCGTGAGTGAGCGCCCGATAACGTGCCTCGGCCGGGGGGAGAGGGCGTCCGGTGCGGGTGGACTGCAGTCTTATCTCGACCACTTCGGTAGCGGGCATATCCGCCGGGTACATCGTCTCCAGTGTTTTGTTCAGCAACAGGGCGACCAGGTTGCGATGGTGAAAATCGCGGCTTTGCTGGCTGAGCCGTTCGGCATCGAGCTGGTAGCACGCCGGTACGCCTGCCTGCTCGGAGCCTTGCGCGGGCTTGGTGTGTTCGAGCTGCTCGGCGGGCATCAGGTCGTGCAGTTGGTGCTGGTAGGCCGAGACCGACAGGCTCAGGTCCAGGGCCATGCCTTCAGCATCAGCCAGCGCCACCACCACCGGTATTTTCGGCTGGGTGCCGGGATAGTCCCGGGCAATGGCGTTGAGCCTGCCGACGGACAAGGTGGTTGTGGACGCGTGACTGCTCCAGGTCAGGGACATACGCCGGCTTGCCGGTTTGTAGTCTTCGACCCAGTTTTGCAGGGCACTGAGCGGCAGTACATGGGGCTGGGTGGAGGGGGCCGGGTTGCCGGCAATCAGCTCGGCCATGTCGAGCTTGCGCATATGCCGTTTGCGCAGGGCTGCCGAAGCGGTGATGCGGGCAGTCGTGGCGTTGGTCCACAGGTGCGGGCTGTAGCCGATCCACACCTCCTTGGCGGTGTC
>NZ_JBYSYW010000025.1:0-84320 GCF_058783825.1 Pseudomonas sp. FW305-96 | reverse complement strand
CCGTCGGCTTATGTACGTCTGGACGCGTTGCCCCTGACCGCCAACGGCAAGCTCGACCGCCGTGCGCTGCCGCAGCCAGGCAGCGAGGCCGTGGTCAGCCGCGCCTTCGAGGCGCCGCAGGGCGAGGTGGAGACGGCACTGGCCGCGATCTGGGCCGAGGTGCTCAAGGTCGAGCAGGTCGGTCGCCACGACCACTTCTTCGAACTGGGCGGCCACTCGCTGCTGGCGGTGAGCCTGGTCGAGCGCATGCGCAAGGCCGGCCTGGCTGCCGACGTGCGTGTGCTGTTCGCCCAGCCGACCCTGGTCGCGCTGGCGGCGGCGGTGGGCGCTGGACGAGAGGTGGCCGTACCCGAGAACCGTGTCCCCCACGATGCGACCCGGATCACCCCAGAGATGCTCAGCCTGATCGAACTGGACCAGGCCAGCATCGACCGCATCGTCGCCAGCGTGCCGGGCGGCGCCGCCAATGTGCAGGAGATCTATCCGCTGGCGCCGTTGCAGGAAGGCATCCTCTATCACCACCTGAGTGCGGAGCAGGGTGATCCCTATCTGCTGCAGACCCGCCTGGCCTTCGACAGCCTGGAGCGGCTGCAAGCCTGTGCCGGTGCCTTGCAACAGGTCATCGACCGCCACGATATCTTGCGCACTTCGGTGGTCTGGGAAGGTTTGGCGGAGCCGGTGCAGGTGGTCTGGCGCCAAGCCCGCCTGGACGTGCACGAAGTCACTGGGCTGGGCGAGGAGGCGGTGATCGAGCGCCTGCACGATCATTTCGACGCACGTTCGCAGCGCCTGGACCTGACCCAGGCGCCACTGCTGCGCCTGACCTACGCCATGGACCCGGCCGGGCAGCGCGTGGTCGCGGTGCTGCACTTCCATCATCTGGCCCTGGACCACACGGCGATGGAGGTCATTGTCCATGAAATGCAGGCGTTGCTGTCCGGGCGCCAGCACCTGCTGAGCCCACCTGTGCCGTACCGTACCTACGTGGCCCAGGTGCGCCTGGGCGCCGCGCAGGCGGGGCACGAAACGTTCTTCCGCGACATGCTCGGCGATGTCGAGGAGCCGACCCTGCCCATGGGCCTGGCCGATGTGCAGGGCGACGGGCGTGATATCGAGGAAGCCCGCCTGCCACTGGACCCCGCCTTGTCGCGCCGGGTGCGCGAACAGGCGCGGGCGCAGGGTGTCAGTGCCGCGAGCCTGATGCACCTGGCCTGGGCCCGCGTGGTGGGCGTGCTGGCGGGGCGTCACGACGTGGTGTTCGGCACCGTGCTGATGGGCCGCCTGCAGGGCGGCGAGGGCGCCGACCGTGCGTTGGGCGTGTTCATCAATACCTTGCCGTTGCGCATCGACACGGCCAAGGGGGCCAGTGACGCGGTGCGGCTTACCCACCAGCGGCTGTCGGCGCTGCTTGGCCATGAGCACGCGTCGCTGACCTTGGCCCAGCGTTGCAGTGGCGTGGCGGCCTCGTCGCCGTTGTTCAGTGCGTTGCTCAACTACCGTCACAGCCCGGTTGATGTGACCGCGGCTGATAGCGACAGCTTCCAGGGCATGCATCAGCTGGGCGGCGAGGAGCGCAGCAACTATCCGTTGACCCTGAGCGTGGATGACCACGGCGAAGGCTTCACCTTCAGTGTGCTGGCCCTGTTGGGTATCGGCGCCGAGCGGGTCGCGGGCTGGATGAACTCGGCGGTGGCCGGGCTGGTCCTGGCGTTGGAGCAAGATGGCGCGGTGCAGGTCGACACATTGCCCATCCTCGATCACACAGCGCAGGTCCAAGTGCTCGAAGGCTTCAATGCCACGGCTGCGAGCTACCCGAAAGGCCACACCGTGCATGCGCTGGTCGAGGCCCAGGCGCCCGAGGCGCTGGCCGTGGTACAGGGCGAGGTGAGCCTGAGCCATGGCGAGCTGAACCAGCGCGCCAATCGTCTGGCCCATTACCTGATCAAGCGTGGCGTGGTCCTGGGGGATCGCGTGGCGCTGTGCCTGCCGCGCGGTCCGCAGCGGCTGGTGGCGATGCTGGCCGTGCTCAAGGCTGGCGCGGCCTATGTGCCGGTTGATCCGGGTTATCCGGCGGAGCGTATTGCCTATCTGCTCAGTGACAGTGCGCCGACGCTGGTGCTGGTCGAATCGAGCACTGAGTCGCTGGTGGGCGCGGTGGCCAAGGTTGCGCTGGATGGCGATGACTGGCTGGACCAGGCCGATGACAATCCGGTTGTCCAGGGCCTGGACGAGCATCAGCTGGCCTATGTGATCTACACCTCCGGTTCCACCGGCCAGCCCAAGGGGGTGATGGTCGAGCACCGTACCCTGGCCAACCTGGTCCACTGGCATTGCCAGGCCTTCGACCTGGGCGCCGGCAGCCACACCTCCAGCGTCGCCGGCTTCGGCTTCGACGCCATGGCCTGGGAGGCCTGGCCGGCGCTGTGCGCCGGGGCGGTGCTGCACCTGCCGCCGGCGCATATTGGCGGCGAGCATGTCGACGAACTGCTCGACTGGTGGCTGCAGCAGCCGCTGCAGGTCAGCTTCCTGCCGACCCCGGTGGCCGAGCAGGCACTGCGCCGCGAACGCCAGCACCCGACCCTGCGCACCTTGCTGGTGGGCGGCGACCGCCTGCGCCAGTTCGACCGCGATCCGGGCTTCGTGCTGGTCAACAACTACGGCCCGACCGAGACCACGGTGGTCGCGACGTCTGGTCAACTTCAGCCGGGTGGCGCGCTGCATATCGGCAAGCCGACCGCCAACACCCGCGTCTATGTGCTGGATGCGCAGCGCCAGCCGGTGCCGGTCGGCGTGACCGGCGAGCTGTACATCGGTGGCGCGCAGGTCGCCCGTGGCTACTTCAACCGCCCCGACCTCACCGCCGAGCGTTTCCTCGACGACCCGTTCGCCGCTGGCCGGATGTACCGCAGCGGCGACCTGGTGCGCTGGAACGCCGACGGCACCCTGGAGTACCAGGGGCGCAACGACGACCAGGTGAAGATCCGCGGTGTGCGGGTCGAACTGGGCGAGATCGAGGCCGCGCTCAAGGCCCAGCCGGGCATCGCCGATGCCGTGGTGCTGGTGCGCGACGAGCGCCTGCTGGCGTGGTTTACCGAAGCGGCAACGGTCGATATCGAGCGCTTGCGCGAGGGCTTGCAGGCCAGCCTGCCGGCGCATCTGCTGCCGCAGGCCTTGGTCCGCCTGGACGCACTGCCACTGACCAGCCACGGCAAGCTGGATCGCAAGGCGCTGCCGGATCCCGATCCCTCGGCCCTGGTTCGCCACGCCTATGTCGCGCCGACCGGTGCTTGCGAGGTGGCAATAGCCGCGATCTGGGCCGAAGTGCTGGGTATCGAGCAGGTCGGTCGCCACGACAACTTCTTCGAACTCGGCGGCCACTCGCTGCTGGCGGTGACGCTCACCGCGCGCCTGCGCCAGGCCGGCCTGCAGGCCGACGTGCGCACCTTGTTCGGCCAGCCGACGGTGGCGGCGCTGGCGGCGACCCTGGGCCAGGGCCGCCGGGTCGAGGTCCCGGCCAACCGGATCCCGGCCGGCTGCACCCAGATCACCCCGGACATGCTGCCACTGGTGGAACTGGAACCGGCCGCCATCGAACGCATCGTCGCCATGGTGCCGGGCGGCGCGGCCAACGTGCAGGATATCTACCCGCTGGCGCCGTTGCAGGAGGGCATCCTCTACCACCACCTCAGTTCGCCGGAGCACGACCCCTACGTGCTGGCCTCGCGCATGGCGTTCGCCAGCCAAGAACGCCTGCACGCCTTCGTCGATGCCCTGGGCAAGGTGATCGCCCGCCACGACGTGCTACGCACCTCGGTGCTGTGGGACGGCCTGCCCCAGGCGGTGCAGGTGGTGTGGCGCCAGGCCGCTCTGGCGGTGTTCGAGGTGGCGGATGAAGCCGCGGTGCCGCACGCCCTGGCCCTGGAGCAGGCCCCGCTGGTGCGCCTGTACCACTGGTCGGACCCGCAAGGTCCAGGGTTGCTGGCCGCGTTGCAATTCCACCATATCGTCCTCGACCATACCGCTCTGGATGTACTGGGCCGCGAGCTGGTCGGTTACCTGCAGGGCGCAGCGGTGCCCGCCGGGCAGGGCGCGCCGTACCGCAACTACGTGGCCCAGGCGCGCCTGGGCGTCAGCCAGGCCGAGCACGAGGCGTTCTTCCGCGAGCAATTGGGCGATATCGACGAGCCGACCTTGCCTTACGGCCTGGGCGATGTGCAGGTCGATGGCCAGGGCATCGAGGAGGCCCAGCTGTGGCTGGACGACGCCCTGTGCGCAGACCTGCGGCAACAGGCCCGGCAGTTGGGCGTCAGCGTCGCCAGCCTGTTCCACCTGGCCTACGCCCGCCTGCTGGCCGCCACCAGCGGCCGCGACAGCGTGGTGTTCGGCACCGTGCTGCTGGGCCGGCTGGAGGCTGGCGAGGGCGCCGAACAGGCCTTGGGCATGTTCATCAACACCCTGCCGCTGCGCCTGGACCTGCGCGCCACGACCTTGCTGGACGGCGTGCATCAGACCCAGCAGCGCCTCAGCGCCTTGCTCGCCCACGAACATGCGTCGCTGGCCCTGGCCCAGCGCTGCAGCGGCGTACCGGCGCCGGCGCCACTGTTCAGCGCGATGCTCAACTACCGTCACGGCACCCAGGCGGACGAGGCCCAGCGCCTGGCGCTGCAGGGTATCGAGACCCTGCAGAGCAATGAGCGCAGCAACTATCCGCTGAGCCTGAGCGTGGACGACATCGGTGCAGGCTTCCGTCTGGTGGCCCTGGCCCCGGCGGCGGTCGGCGCCGCGCGGGTCTGTGAGCAACTGCGGCAGGTGCTGCAGGCCATGGTCGAAGCGCTGGCATGCGAGCCACGCCAGGCGTTGCTGAAACTGCCGGTGCTGTCGCTCGATGAGCGCCGTCAGCTGGTGCACGACTGCAACCACACGGCGCGGCCTCACGAGCTGACACAGACCCTGCAGGCGCTGTTCGAGGCCCAGGCCCTGCGTACGCCCGAGGCCGTGGCCATCTGCGCGGAGCAGGGTGAGCTGAGTTATGCCCAGCTCAATGCCGAGGCCAACCGCCTGGCCCATCACCTGATCGCGCTGGGTGTGAAACCCGACGACCGGGTGGCGATCTGCGTCGAGCGCGGCCTGCCGCTGCTGGTCGGCCTGCTGGCGATCCTCAAGGCCGGTGGCGCCTACGTGCCGCTCGACCCGGACTATCCGGCCGAGCGCCTCGGCCACATGCTCGCCGACAGCCAGCCGCGAGCGTTGCTGGTGCAACAGGCCACCCGCGCCCTGGTGGGTTCGTCGGCGACGTTGGTCGACCTCGATCAGCCGACGTGGGGCGACCTGCCGGACAGCAACCCGCAGGTGCCTGGCCTGACCTCGCAGCACCTGGCCTATGTGATCTACACCTCCGGCTCTACTGGCGTGCCCAAGGGGGTGATGGTCGAGCACCGCAACGTGGTCAACCTGGTGCACTGGAGCGCCGGGCTGTTCCCGAGCGAAGGCGCGGTGCTGCACAAGACCCCGGTGAGCTTCGACGCCTCGGTGTGGGAGCTGTTCTGGCCGCTGTGCACGGGCCTGCGCCTGGTGCTGGCGCGCCCGGATGGCCAGCGCGACCCGCAGTACCTGGCGGGGCTGATCGAGCGGCAGCAGGTCAAGGTGGTGCAGTTCGTGCCGGCCTTGCTGCAGCAGTTCCTCGACGAGGACGCCAGCGCCGCCTGCGCCAGCCTCACCGACATCGTCTGCGGTGGTGGCGAGCTCACCGAAGCCCTGGCCCGCCAGGTACGCGAGCGCTTGCCGCAGGTGCGCCTGCACAACGTCTATGGCCCCACCGAGACCACGGTGGATTGCAGCGTCTGGACCCTGGAAGCGCGGGATCAGTTGCCGACGGGTGCATTGCCGATAGGCCGGCCGATCGACAACACCCGCTTGTATGTGCTGGATGCGCATGACCAACCGGTGCCGTACGGCGTTGCCGGTCAGTTGCACATCGGCGGGGCCGGGGTGACGCGGGGCTACCTGGGCTTGCCGGAGCAACAGGCCGAGCGTTTCATCGCCAGCCCGTTCGTCGACGGTGAGCGCCTGTACCGCAGTGGCGACCTGGTACGCCAGCGTCCCGACGGCGTACTGGAGTTCCTCGGCCGCACCGACCACCAGATCAAACTGCGCGGCCTGCGCATCGAACCGGGCGAGATCGAGGCCTGCCTCACTCGTGTGGCCGGGGTGCGCGAAGCCGTGGTGCTGGTGCACGACACCCAGCCGGCCGGCCCGCGCCTGGTGGCCTATGTCACCGGCGACGTGCCGCCGGCCGAGGCCTTGCGCGAAGCGTTGCTCGGGCAACTGCCGGAATACATGGTGCCCGCACTGTTCATTCCGCTGCCGGCCCTGCCGCTGACCGCCAACGGCAAGCTCGACCGCAAGGCGCTGCCGGCAGCTGACCTGCCGAGCCGCGACTACGAGGCGCCGGCCGGCGATACCGAACAGCTGCTGGCGCGGATCTGGAGCGAGCTGCTGGGCGTGGAGCGGGTAGGGCGCCATGACAACTTCTTCGAACTGGGTGGCCACTCGCTACTGGCGGTGACCCTCACCTCGCGCCTGCGCGAAGCGGGCCTGGAGGCCGACGTGCGCAGCCTGTTCGAACACCCGACGCTGGCAGGCTATGCCGCCATCACAGACAGAATGGAGATCGTCCTGTGAGCATCAACGAACTACTGGCGACACTGACCGCCAACAATGTCCAGCTAGCCCTCAAGGATGGCCAGCTGGTGGTCCAGGGCAATCGCCAGGCCCTGACCGACACGGCCCTGGTGGCACGCTTGCGCGAGCACAAGCCGGCGCTGGTCGCCCTGCTGGAGCGCGGTGAATACGTGGCGGCGCGCCAGGGCAGCGTCGAAGTGCCGGAGAACCGCATCCCCGCCGATTGCGAGCGCATCACGTCCGCCATGCTCAGCCTGGCCGACCTCGACCAGGACAGCCTCGACCAGCTGGTCGCGGCCATCCCCGGCGGGGCGGCCAACGTGCAGGACATCTACCCGCTGGTGCCGCTGCAACAGGGCATGCTGTTCCACCACGCCAGTGCCGGCGAGCATGATCCCTATGTTATGCAGGCGCGCTTCGTGTTTGCCGACAGCAGCCGGGTCGAGGCCTTCGCCCAGGCGCTGCAAGGGGTGATCGAGCGGCACGACATCCTGCGCACCTCGGTGCACTGGAAAACCCTGGAAACGCCGCTGCAGGTGGTCTGGCGCAAGGCCCGGCTGCGTGTCGTGCAACTGGCTCCCGGCGCGTTGCCCGACACTGGCTTCGACCTGACCCAGGCCCCGCTGATCCGCCTGCAGTGCCAGGCGCCGGAGCCCGGCGGGCAGGTCCACGCCACCCTGCAGTTCCACCACGTGGCCATGGACCACAGCGCCCTGGAAGTGGTGCGCCACGAAATGCTCGCCTTCCTGCTCGGCGAGAGTGCCCATCTGGGCCGGCCGGTGCCGTTTCGCAACCACGTGGCCCAGGCCCTGCTGGGCGTGAGCGAGGCCGAGCACGAGGCGTTTTTCCGCGACATGCTCGGGGGCGTCGATGGGCCGACCCTGGCCTATGGCCTGGGCGATGTGCAGGGTGACGGCGCGGCGCTGGACGAGCACGCCCTGGATCTCGACCTGGCGTTGTGCCGCGACCTGCGCAGCCATGCGCGCAGCCAGGGGGTGAGCGTCGCCAGCCTGTTCCACCTGGCCTGGGCGCGGGTGCTGGGTGGCCTGACCGGGCGCGAGCAGGTGGTGTTCGGCACCGTGCTGATGGGGCGCCTGCAAGGTGCCGAAGCCACCGACCGGGCGCTGGGCATTTTCATCAATACCTTGCCGCTGCGGGTCGCCCTGGATGCCGTCGACCTGCCCACGGCGATCAAGGCTACCCACCAGCGCCTGAGCACGCTGATGCGCCACGAGCATGCGCCCCTGGCCCTGGCCCAGCGCTGCAGCGGCGTGGCGGCACCGACGCCATTGTTCAACGCCTTGCTCAACTACCGCCACAGCGCGCCCTCGGGTTCCGAGGCGGTGCGCCGGGCAGGCTGGGCAGGTATCGAGATCGTGCATGCCGCCGAGGCCACCAACTACCCGTTGACCTTGAGCGTCGACGACTTCGGCGAAGCCTTCCGCCTGACCTTGCTGGCCAGCCCCGAAGTGCCGGCGCAACGCGTCTGCGCCTATCTGGAGCAGACCCTGCGCAGCCTGCTCGCGGCCTTGGTGCAAGCACCCGCTGTTGCCGTCCGCGCGTTGCCGATACTGCCGGACGAAGAGCGCGAGCACATACTGGCAGCCTTCAACCAGACCCCCGGCGCCACAGACACTCATGGGCCGTTGCACCGGCGCATCGAGGCCGTGGCCCAGGCCCATCCGCAGGCCCTGGCCGCCACCTGTGACGACCAGTCGCTGAGTTACCAGCAGTTGAATCAGCTCGCCAACGCCCTGGCCCATCAGCTGATCGGCCTGGGCGTGCGCCCCGACGACCGGGTGGCGGTGTTCGCCCGGCGCGGCCTGGACACCCTGGTCGGCCTGCTCGCGGTGCTCAAGGCCGGCGCCGCCTACGTGCCGGTGGACCCGGCACACCCCGACGAGCGCGTGCGTTACCTGCTGGATGACAGCGCGCCAGTGGCCGTACTGACCCAGCAGGCGCTGCGCGGCCGCCTGGGCACAGGCGCGGTGCCGGTGCTGGCACTCGACCAGCCGGACTGGCCGGCGCGCTGTGACGATCCCCAGGTGAGCGGCCTGAGCCCGGCGCACCTGGCCTATGTGATCTATACCTCAGGCTCCACCGGCCAGCCCAAGGGGGTGATGGTCGAACACCGCAACCTGAACAACCTGGTGGACTGGCACTGCCGCGCGTTCGATCTGTGCCAGGGGCGTCACACCTCGAGCCTGGCCGGCTTCGGCTTCGACGCCATGGCCTGGGAAGTCTGGCCGGCGCTGTGCGCGGGGGCGACCCTGCACCTGGCCCCGTCCAGCGAAGGCCACGAGGACCTTGACGCGCTGCTGGCCTGGTGGCGCGCCCAGCCGCTGGATGTCAGTTTCCTGCCCACGCCGGTGGCCGAGTATGCCTTCAGCCACCAGCTCGAACACCCGACCCTGCGCACCTTGCTGATCGGCGGCGACCGCCTGCGCCAGTTCAACCGCACCCAGACCTTCGCCGTGGTCAACAACTACGGCCCCACCGAGACCACCGTGGTGGCCAGCTCCGGCGTGGTGGAGGCGGGCGGCGCCCTGCACATCGGCGGCGCCGTGGACAACGCCCGCCTGTACGTGCTCGATGCGTATCTGCAGCCCGTGCCCCTGGGTGTGCCCGGCGAGCTCTACATCGGCGGCGCCGGGGTCGCCCGCGGCTACCTGGACCGTGCGCAACTGACCCGCGAACGCTTCCTCGACGACCCGTTCAGCACGACACCCGGTGCACGCATGTACCGCACCGGCGACCTGGTGCGGTGGCTGGCCGACGGCACCCTCGATTACCTGGGCCGCAACGACGACCAGGTGAAGATTCGCGGCGTGCGCATCGAACTGGGTGAGATCGAAAGCCGCCTGAACAGCTTGCCGGGCATCGGCGAGGCGGTGGTGGTGGCCCGTGAGGACCAGCCCGGCCAACCGCGGCTGGTGGCCTACTTCACCGCTCAGGCGGGCCTGGAGCCGGCCCAGCCTGAGCAGCTGCGCGGGCAGTTGCTGGCCCATCTGCCGGAGTACATGGTACCGGTGGCGTATGTGTCGCTGGACGCACTGCCCCTGACCGCCAACGGCAAGCTCGACCGCCGTGCGCTGCCGGCGCCGGAACGATCGGCCCTGTTCGAGCGCACCTACGTGGCTCCCGAAGGCGAACTGGAAGAGGCCCTGGCCCAGGTGTGGGGCGAGCTGCTGCACGTGGAGCGGGTTGGCCGGCATGACCACTTCTTCGCGCTGGGCGGGCATTCGCTGCTGGCCATGCGCATGGTTTCCCAGGTGCGGCTGCGCCTTGGCGTGGAACTGGCCCTGGCCGACCTGTTCGCCAATCCCGAGCTGGCGGCGGTGGCCCAGGTGCTGGCCGGCGCCGGGCGCAGCGAGCTGCCAGCGCTGGTCGCGGTGCCTCGGGAGCAACCCTTGCCGCTGTCGTTTGCCCAGCAGCGCCTGTGGTTCCTCGCTCAACTGGAAGGCGGCAGCCAGGCCTACAACGTGCCGCTGGCGTTGGGCCTGCGCGGAACACTGGATGCCGACGCGCTGGAGGCCGCCTTGCTGCGCATCGTCGCGCGCCACGAGAGCCTGCGCAGTCGCTTCGTGCCCTGTGGCGACAGTGCCGAGGTGATCATCGCCGCGACCCCGCAACCCGGCTGGTTGCAGCGCCGGACGCTGGCACCGCAGGCACTGGCCGGGCACCTGCGCGACGAGGCCTCCGCCCCCTTCGACCTGACGACGGGGCCGTTGCTGCGGGCCAGCCTGCTGCGCCTGGGTGAGGCGCACCATGTGCTGCTCCTCACCGTGCACCATATCGTCGCCGATGGCTGGTCCCTCGGCGTGCTGACCCGCGAATTGAACGCGCTGTACCCGGCGCTGCGTGAGGGCAAGGACGACCCGCTGCCGGCGCTGGCCATCCAATATGGCGACTACGCCGTGTGGCAGCGGCGCTGGCTGGCCGGTGAGCAACTGCAACGTCAGGCCGACTATTGGCGCCAGGCCCTGGACGGCGCGCCGACGCTGCTGAACCTGCCCAGCGACCGGCCACGACCGGCGCGCCAGGATTTCAGCGGCGCCAGCCTGGCGCTGCAGCTGGATGCGCGCCTGGGGGCCGGCCTGCGGGCCTTGGCCCAGCGACACCAGGTGACGCTGTACATGGTTATGCTCAGCGCCTGGGCCGCCACCCTGGCCCGGCTTTGCGGGCAGGCCGAGGTGGTGGTGGGCTGCCCGGTGGCCGGGCGCGGGCGCGCCGAACTGGAGCCGTTGGTAGGTCTGTTCGTCAATACCCTGGCCCTGCGTATCGATACCGCGGGCGCGCCGAGCACCGAGCGCCTGCTGGCGCAGGTCAAGGCCCGCCTGCTCGACGCCCAGGCGCACCAGGACCTGCCCTTCGAGCAGGTGGTGGAGATCGTCCGGCCGGCGCGCAGCCTCGGCCATACCCCGTTGTTCCAGACCACCCTCAACTGGCTGGCCACCGAGGGCGCCGCGCCGACCCTGGCGGGGCTGCAGCTGGAAGGCGTGGAACAGGTCGGCCAGGTAGCCAAGTTCGACCTGTCGCTGAGCATGGGCGAGCAGGGCGAGGCACTGGTCGGCAGCCTCGAGTACGCCACAGCACTGTTCGATGAAAGCACCGTGCGCCGCTTCGCCGGGTATCTGGACAGCATGCTGCGCGCCATGGTGGCCAATGACCAGGCGCCGCTGGCCGAGGTCGAACTGGTGGGCGGGGCCGAGCGCAAGCGCCTGCTGGACACCTTCAATCGCAGTGCCCTGGCGTTCCCGAACGGGCAGACCGTGCATGGCCTGGTCGAGGCCCAGGCGGCCCGCGCACCGCAGGCACTGGCCGCCAGCCAAGGCGACATGCCCCTCTCCTATGGCGAGCTGAACCTGCGCGCCAACGCCCTGGCCCATTACCTGATCGGGCAAGGTGTCGGCCCCGACGAGCGGGTGGCCGTGGTGGCCCGCCGAGGCCTCGACACCCTGGTGGCGTTGCTTGCGGTGCTCAAGGCCGGTGGCGCCTACGTGCCGGTGGACCCGGCGCACCCGGACGAGCGGCTGCGCTATCTGCTCGAGGACAGCGCCCCGGTGGTGGTGCTGGCGCAGCAGGCGTTGCTGGTGCGCCTTGAAGGGCTGGGCGTGGCGGCGCAGGCACTGGACAGGCCGCACTGGCCGGAGCGTGCGGACAACCCCGAGGTCGCCGGCCTGCAGGCCAGCCACCTGGCCTACGTGATCTACACCTCCGGCTCCACCGGCCAGCCCAAGGGCGTGATGGTCGAGCACCGCACCCTGGCCAACCTGGTGCACTGGCACTGCAAGGCCTTCGAGCTGGGCGCGGGGGATCACACCGCCAGCGTCGCCGGCTTCGGTTTCGACGCCATGGCCTGGGAAGTATGGCCGGCGCTGTGCGCCGGGGCGGTGCTGCACTTGCCACCAGCGCAGTTGGGCAACGAGCAGCTCGACGGTCTGCTGGCCTGGTGGCTGGAGCAACCCCTGAAGGTGGCGTTCCTGCCGACCCCGGTGGCCGAGTACGCCTTCACCCAGGGGCTGCGTCATCCGACCCTGCGCACCTTGCTGATCGGCGGCGACCGCCTGCGCCAGTTCACTAGCGACCCCGGCTTTGTCGTGGTCAACAACTACGGCCCCACTGAGGCGACCGTGGTCGCCACCTCGGGCCTGGTGCTGCCGGGCGGCGTGCTGGACATCGGCCGGCCGATCGCCAATGCCCGCGTGTACCTGCTGGATGATGCGCGGCAGTTGGTGCCGTGCGGTGTGGCCGGCGAACTCTACGTGGGCGGGGCCGGTGTGGCCCGCGGCTACCTGAACCGCGCAGACCTGAGCGCCGAGCGTTTCCTCGAAGATCCGTTCAGCGAGGTGCCCGGCGCACGCATGTACCGCACTGGCGACCTGGCGCGCTGGAATGCCGACGGCACCCTGGACTACCTGGGCCGTAACGACGACCAGGTGAAGGTGCGCGGCCTGCGCATCGAACTGGGGGAAATCGAGGCGCAGCTGCTCGCCCTGGAGGGGGTCGCCGAAGCGCTGGTGGTGGCCTGCGAGGACCAGCCCGGGCAGCCGCGGCTGGTGGCCTACTACATTGCCGGCGCCGAGGCGCAGCCGGTCGGTACCCTGCGTGCCGCGCTGCAACAACGCCTGCCGGCCTACATGGTGCCGGCGGCGTGGGTACAACTGGATGCCTGGCCACTGACCGCCAACGGCAAGGTCGACCGCCGGGCCCTGCCGTTGCCCGAGCGCGAAGCGGGCAGCCAGGCCTACGAGGCCCCGGCAGGGGCCTTGGAGGTTGCCCTGGCCGAGCTGTGGTGCGAGCTGTTGCAGCTCAAGCGGGTGGGGCGTCAGGACCGCTTCTTCGAGTTGGGCGGTCATTCGCTGCTGGCCATGCGCATGGTGGGCCAGGTGCGCACGCGGCTGGGCCTGGAGCTGTCGCTGGGCGAGCTGTTCGCCGACGACCGCCTGCTGACGGTGGCGGCGACCCTGGCCGAGGATCGCCACGACGTGCTGCCGGCCATCGAGCCGGCGCCGCGCGGGCAGTCCCTGCCGCTGTCGTTCGCCCAGCAACGGCTGTGGTTCCTGGCGCAGATGGACGATGCCAGCGCCGCCTACCATATTCCCCTGGGCCTGGCCTTGCGCGGCCCGCTGGACCGCGAGGCCCTGGAGCGGGCGCTGGAGCGCATCGTCGAGCGCCACGAGAGCC
The DNA here is from genome assembly GCF_058783825.1 of Pseudomonas sp. FW305-96. NCBI lineage: Bacteria > Pseudomonadati > Pseudomonadota > Gammaproteobacteria > Pseudomonadales > Pseudomonadaceae > Pseudomonas > Pseudomonas sp. FW305-96. Next base: position 70,952 of record NZ_JBYSYW010000025.1, on the reverse strand, counting down.
TGCGCAGCCACTTCACCCAGACAGGCGCCGAGGCGCGGGTGCGGGTGGCGCCCGGACGGGGCGGCTTCGCCCTGGCCTGGCATGACCTGCGCGGCGCGGCGCAGCAGTTGCCCGAGCTGATGCAGGCCGAGGCGATGCTGCCATTCGACCTGGCGCACCAGTTGCCGGTGCGCGGCCGCCTGCTGTGCCTGGCGGCGGACCACCATGTGCTGTTGCTGACCTTGCACCATATCGTTGCCGACGGCTGGTCGATGGGGGTGTTCACCCAGGAGCTGGCGACGTTGTACCAGGCCTTCAGCGAAGGCCGCGACGACCCGCTGCCGGCGCTGGCGATCCAGTACGGCGACTACGCCCTGTGGCAGCGTCGCTGGCTGAGCGGTGAGGCCTTGCAGCGCCAGGGCGACTACTGGAGCCAGGCCCTGGCCGGTGCGCCGGTGCTGCTGACCCTGCCCACCGACCGGCCACGACCGGCCCGTCAGGACTACCTTGGCGACCGCGTAGAAGTGCGCCTGGATCGGCGCTTGAGCGAAGACCTGCGGGCGCTGTGCCTGCGTCATGGGGTCACCCCGTTCATGCTCTTCGCCGGCGCCTGGGCGGTGTTGCTGGCGCGCCTGTCCGGCCAGGCCGAGGTAGTGATCGGCACCCCGGTGGCCAACCGCCGGCAGGCCGAGGTCGAGGGGCTGATCGGCTTGTTCGTCAACTCCCTGGCGCTGCGCATCGATACCGCCGGCAGCCCCGATGTCGGCGCGCTGCTGGCCCGGGTCAAGGCCTGCGTGAGCCAGGCCCAGGACCATCAGGACCTGCCGTTCGAACAGGTGGTGGAACGCTTGCACCCGCCGCGCAGCCTGGCCCACACACCGCTGTACCAGGTATCGCTGGCGTGGAACGGTGTGCCGGGCGAGGCCCTGCGCCTGGGTGGGCTGCAGCTGGAGGCGCTGGGTGGCACGCAGACCTTCGCCAAGTTCGACCTGACCCTGAGCCTGGGCGAGACCGCCGACGGCTACGGCGGCGCCCTGGAGTTCGCCACCGCGCTGTTCGACCGGGCGACCATCGAGCGGCACCTGGGTTACCTGGAGCAACTGCTCTGGGCGATGGCGGGCAGCGACCAGGCCGTGCCGGCGAAGGTCGAGCTGCTCGGCGCCGCCGAACGTCGCCAGGAACTGGTGGCCTGCAACGCCAGCGAGCGGATCGGCGGCCTGCAGCAACCGCTGCACGCGCTGTTCGAGGCGCAGGTGGCGCGTACGCCGCAGGCCATCGCGGTGCAGGCCGAGGACGGGCAACTGACCTACGCCGAATTGAATGCGGCGGCCAACCGCTTGGCCCACCGCCTGATCGAACAGGGCGTGGTCGCCGACAGCCGGGTCGCCGTGTGCCTGGCGCGGGGGCCACGGTTGCTGGTCGGGCTGCTGGCGGTGCTCAAGGCCGGTGGCGCCTACGTGCCGCTGGATCCGGGCTACCCGGATGAGCGCCTGGCGTACATGCTCGAAGACAGCGCGCCGCTGGCGTTGCTGGTGGATGCCGCCAGCAACCGGCGCTTCAGCGACAGCCCGGTGGCGCGGCTGGACCTCGACCAGCCGGACTGGACCGAGCAGTCGCCGGACAATCCACAGGTGCCGGGCCTTGGCGCCCGCCACCTGGCCTACGTGATCTACACCTCCGGCTCCACCGGCACGCCGAAAGGGGTGATGGTCGAGCACCGCAGCCTGTGCAACCTGGTGCACTGGAGTTCGCGGCTGATCGCCCCGAGCGCATCAGGTGCGCTGCTGCACAAGACCCCGGTGAGCTTCGATGCGTCGGTATGGGAGCTGTTCTGGCCGCTGTGTGCCGGCCTGCGCCTGGTGCTGGCGCGCCCGGATGGCCAGCGCGACCCGGACTACCTGGCGGCGCTGATCCAGCGCCAGCGGGTCAGCGTGGTGCAGTTCGTGCCCGCACTGCTGCAGCAGTTCCTCGCCCTGGAGGCCAGCGCGGCCTGCGACAGCCTCACCGATGTGGTTTGTGGCGGTGGCGAGCTGACTTCGGCGTTGCTGCGCCAGTTGCGCGAGCGCCTGCCGCAGGTTCGGCTGCACAACGTCTACGGCCCCACCGAGGCCACCGTCGACTGCTGCGTCTGGACCCTCGAGCCCCGGCAGCCCGTGCCCGAAGAGGCGCCACCGATCGGTCGGCCGATCGCCAACACCCGCCTGTATGTGCTCGACAGCAACGGCCTGCCGGTACCGCGGGGCGTGGTGGGCGAGTTGTACATCGGTGGTGTCGGCGTGGCGCGTGGCTATCTGGGCCTGCCGGCGCTGGAGGCCGAACGTTTCGGCGCCAGCCCGTTCGTGGTCGATGAGCGCCTGTACCGCAGCGGCGACCTGGTGCGCCGCCGCGCCGATGGCGAGCTGGAATTCCTTGGTCGCAACGATTTCCAGGTGAAACTGCACGGTCTGCGCATAGAGTTGGGCGAGATCGAGGCCTGCCTGGCCAGCCATCCGGGTGTGCGCGAAGTGGCGGTGCTGCTGCGCGGCGAGCGCCTGGTCGCCTGGTTCACGGCCGACGATGCGGTGCCGGGCGTGGCGGCATTGCGCAAGCATGCCCAGGCGCGCTTGCCGGACTACATGGTGCCGTCGGCCTATGTGGCATTGCCGGCCATGCCATTGACGGCCAATGGCAAGCTCGACCGCCAGCGTCTGCCCGACCCTGGTGCCGACGCGGTGCTCAGCCGTGCCTACGAGGCGCCGCAAGGCGAGGCCGAGCGCCATCTGGCGGCGCTATGGGCCGAGTTGCTCAATGTGCCGAGGGTAGGGCGCCAGGACCATTTCTTCGAGCTCGGTGGCCACTCGCTGCTGGCCGTGACCCTGATCGCCCGCTTGCGCGCCGAGGGCCTGGACGCGGACATCCGCGTGCTGTTCGCCGAACCGACCCTGGCCGCCGTGGCCGCGACCCTGAGCCAGCATGGCGGAAGCCGGGTACCGGCCAACCGCATCGGCAGTGATTGCCGGCGCATCACGCCGGACTTGCTGCCGTTGGTGGCGCTGGAGCAGTCGCACATCGAGCGGATCGTCGATCAGGTGCCTGGCGGTGCCGCCAATGTACAGGACATCTATCCGCTGGGGCCGTTGCAGGCGGGGATCCTCTATCACCACCTGGCCAGCGAGGGTGACGATCCCTACCTGCTGCAGGCGCGTTTCGCGGTGGCCGACCAGGCTCGGTTGGAGGCGTTGCGCCAGGCGCTGGACCAGGTGATCGCCCGGCACGACATCTTGCGCTCTTCGTTGTACTGGGAAGGTCTGGCGCAGCCGGTGCAGGTGGTATGGCGCCAGGCGGCGTTGCCCGTGCAGGAACTGGCCGCGGATGAGCCGGTCAGCCTGCGCCTGGACCTGACCCGCGCGCCGCTCCTGCGCCTGGTGCACCGCCAGGACCCGAGCAGCGGGCGGATCACCGCCACCTTGCTGTTCCACCACCTGGTCATGGATCACGTGGCCCAGGACGTGTTGCGCGCCGAACTGGAGGCCTGCCTGCTCGGCGAGCAGCTGCGCTTGCCGCCGCCGGTGCCGTACCGCAACTACATCGCCCAGGTGCTGCAGGGTGCCGGCGAGGCCGAGCATGAGGCGTACTTCCGCGAGCAGTTGGGTGATATCGACGAGCCGACCCTGGCCTACGGTCCGCATCCGCTGGCCCACGCCGACGCCGTGGCCGAAGCCCAGCACTGGCTGGACGACGAGCTGGCGCGGCGGGCCCGCGAACAGGCGCGGCTGCTGGGTGTGGGCGCGGCCAGCCTGATGCACCTGGCCTGGGGCCTGGTGCTGGGGCAGTTGTCGGGGCGCGACAGCGTGGTGTTCGGCACCGTGCTGCTTGGTCGCCTGCAGGGCGGTGAAGGCATGGAGCGGGCCTTGGGCGTGTTCATCAACACCTTGCCGCTGCGCCTGGACGTGGGCCGCCTGCCGGTACGTGAGGCGCTGCTCGACACCCACCGCCGGCTGACCGGGCTGTTGGTGCACGAGCATGCGCAACTGGCCCTGGCGCAGCGCTGCAGTGCCTTGCCGCCCGGTGCGCCGCTGTTCAGCGCCTTGCTCAACTACCGCCACAGTGCCGCCGCGCTGGCCCATGACACTGCCAATGGGCGTGCCTGGCAGGGCATCGAGCTGCTGCATGCGCAGGAACGCAGCAACTACCCGCTGGCCCTGAGCATCGACGACCTCGGGGAGCGCTTCAGCCTGACCGCGCAGTGCGCGGCGGGCCTGGACGCCCGGCGTCTGTGCGGTTACCTCGAGCAGGCTCTCGCACACCTGGTCGAGGCCCTGGTACATGATCCCGAGCAAGGCCTGGAGCGGCTGGACATCGTGCCGGCCGAGGAGCGTCGCCGATTGCTCGGCTACAACGCCACGCAGCGCGACTACCCCAGGTCGGTGCCGGTGCACTACCTGTTCGAGCAACAGGTGGCGCGCCATCCATTGGCGCTGGCGGCGCTGCATGATGAGCGCCAGCTGAGTTACGCCGAGCTCAATGAGCAGGCCAACCGCCTGGCGCACTGGCTGATCGGCGAGGGGGTGGCGGCCGGCGATCATGTGGCGATCCTGCTGCCACGCTCGCTGCCTTTGCTGGTCGCGCAGTTGGCCGTGCTCAAGTGTTCGGCGATCTACGTGCCGCTGGACATCAACGCCCCGGCCGAGCGCCAGGCGTTCATGGTCAAGGACTGCCAGGCGGTGATGCTGCTGACCCTCGGCAGCCTGGCGGCCGATTGCGAGGCGCGGCGCATCGACCTGGACTGCCTGGCGCTGGATAAGCAGCCCGCGTACAACCCGGGCCTGGCCCTGGAGACCGACGCGGTGGCCTACGTGATGTACACCTCCGGTTCCACCGGCACGCCGAAAGGCGTGCGGGTGACTCATCGCGGCATCGCCCGGCTGGTGCTGAACAACGGCTATGCCGACTTCAACGCCACGGACCGTTTCGCCTTCGTCGCCAACCCGGCGTTCGACGCCGCGACCATGGATGTCTGGGGCGGCCTGCTCAACGGCGGCCAGGTGCTGGTGATCGACCACCAGACCCTGGTCGAGCCGGCGCAGTTCGCCGCCGCCCTGCGCCAGGGCGGCGCCAGCGTGATGTTCGTCACCACGGCGCTGTTCAACCAGTATGTGCAGCTGATCCCCGAAGCCCTGGCCGGGCTGCGCATCCTGCTGTGCGGCGGCGAGCGCGGCGAGCCTGCCAGCTTCCGCGCCTTGTTGGCCCGGGCGCCGCAGTTGCGCCTGGTGCACTGCTACGGGCCTACCGAGACCACCACCTTCGCCACCGCCAGCACGGTGCGGGCGCTGGTCGACGGCTGCGAGCACGTGCCCATCGGCGGCCCGATCAGCAACACCACGGCCTATGTCCTCGATTGCCACGGGCGCTTGCTGCCCGAGGGCGTCACCGGCGAGCTGTACATCGGTGGCGACGGCGTCGCCCTCGGCTATCTGAATCGTCCGCAGTTGACCGCCGAACGCTTCCTCCACGATCCGTTCGCCGTAGCTGTCGGGGCGAGGTTGTACCGCACCGGTGACCTGGCCCGCTGGCGCGAGGATGGCCAGCTGGAATGCCTGGGCCGCACCGACGACCAGGTGAAGATCCGCGGTTTTCGCATCGAGTTGGGCGAGGTCGAGCAGCACCTGGCCCAGTGCCCGGGACTGGAGGAGGCCGTGGTCATGGCCTTGCGCCTGGAACAGGGGCCGTTGCGCCTGGTGGCGTGGTACACCCGTACCGACATGGACCTGGACGGTGCGGCACTGCGCGCTTTCCTGCGCGATCGGTTGCCGGAGTACATGTTGCCGGCGGCGTTCGTCGCACTCGAGGCGCTGCCGCTGACCAACAACGGCAAGGTCGACCGGCGGGCGCTGCCGCTGCCGGGCGCGCAAGACCTTGCCGTGGCGGTGTTCGAGGCGGCGGTTACGCCTGTGGAGCAGGCGTTGGCCGCGCTGTGGGCGCAGGTGCTCGAGGTCGAGCGGGTGGGGCGGCATGACAGCTTCTTCGAACTGGGCGGGCATTCGCTGTCGGCGATCCGCCTGATGGGCGAGATGCGCCAGGCCGGCCTGCACACGACCCTGGCCCAGCTGTTCCAGCACCCGACCATTGCCGCCCTGGCGCCGCTGCTCGACGAGGTGGCGGCCGAGGACGAGGCGCAAGGCCTGGTCACGGTGCGTGCCGCAGGCAGCCAGCCAGCACTGTTCCTGATCCATGAGTTCAGTGGCCTGGACCTGTATTTCCCGGTCCTGGGGCGGCATACCGAAGGTGATTTCCCTGTCTATGGGCTGGCCGGCGTCGCCGTCGGGCAGGTGCAATTGAACAACATGGAGTGCCTGGCTGCGCGCCTGGTGCGGCAGATTCGCGCCGTGCAGCCACACGGGCCGTATCGCTTGGCCGGCTGGTCGTTCGGCGGTGTGCTGGCCTACGAGGTAGCGGCGCAATTGCTGGGTGCGGACGAGCCGGTGGCCTTCGTCGGCCTGATCGACACCTACGTGCCGCGCCTGAGCGACCAGGGCAAGGCGCGCTGGCAAGGGCCGCATCTGGTGCAAGCGCAGTTGCTGCTGCATTGCCGCGTGCACTGGCAGGCGCAGGGCGAGGCGGGGGCTATGCAACTGGCCGAGATCGAGGCGTTGCAGCCGGGCGCATTGCCCTTCGAGGCACTGCTTGCCCACTGCCGTGAGCGGCAGTTGCTGGTGCCCGGCCTGGCCCAGGCCAGCGATGGACAGTTGCGCCACTTCTTCGAGCGTCACCTGGCCCATGGCCATGCCCTGGCTCACTATCGCCTGGCGCCGTTGCCGGTGCCGCTGCACTTGTTCATCGCCGAACAGCGCAGCGCCGGTATCGTCACCGACAGCCCGAGCCTGGGCTGGGCCGAGGCCTTGCCTGGGCAGGAGCTGAAGTGCCTGAGCGTGCCGGGCGATCACCAGAGCATGGTGCAGGACCCGCAAGCCGCCGTGCTCGGCCAGGCCATCGCCCAGGCGATGCAGGCCGCGTCGGCGCTCGCGCCGGCGGCGCACCAGCCGCTACTGGCAATCCAGAGTGGCGTGCCGGGCCATGTGCCGGTGTTCTGCGTGCCGGGCGCCGGCGACAGCGTGACCAGCTTCATCGGCCTGGCCGAGGCGCTGGGGCCGGACTGGCCGGTGCATGGCCTGCAGGCGCGTGGCCTGGCTGCGGGTGAAGTGCCCCATTGCTCGGTCGAGGTGGCTGCGGCGTGCCATGCCCAGGCCATCGAGGCGCTGTACCCCGAAGGACCGTTGAACCTGGTCGGGCATTCGTTCGGTGGCTGGGTGGCCCATGCCATGGCGATACGCCTGCAGGCCAAGGGGCGCGAGGTGCGCTCCCTGACCCTGATCGACAGCGAGGCGCCGGGCGCGGGGGGCAGTTGCGGCAAGCCGTACACCTTTACCCAGGCCCTGCAGCGGCTTGTCGAGTCGTTGCAACTGTCCACCGGCAAGACGTTGGGCATCGAACCTGTAGCCTTCGCTGAAACCGACGATCAGGAACAGCTGCGTCAGTTGCACGCGGCGATGGTACGGGTCGGCCTGATGCCGTCGCGCTCTTCGCCGCAGGCGCTTGAAGGCGTGGTGCGAACCTTCGCCACGGCGCTGCGCACGGTGTATCGCCCCGAGGGTGGATTCGATGGTCTGGCGCGGCTGGTGCTGGTGGCCGATCCGAGCCTGGACGCGGCCGGCAACCAGGGCGAGCAACAGGTGATGGAAGACGGCTGGCGTGAATGGCTGCCGCAGTTAGAGGTGTGGCAGGGGCCAGGCAACCATTTCAGCATCCTCAAGGTGCCGGATGTGTTCAGCCTGGCCGCCTGGTGGCATGACGGGCAGGCCCTGTATCACAGCAGGGTGAAGCAGTAACACCGTCGTGAGAGCGGGCTTGCAAAGTGATGGTGTCACCTTGGAGTGGCGTTATCGCGGGGCAAGCCCGCTCCCACGGGACCTCATCAGCTTCAGGAAGAACGGTTTTATGGAAAAGACGAAGTTTCGCAAGATCACCCTCGGTGTCGCCGTGGCCCTGGTCGCCGGCATCGTGCTGTACGCGGTGCAGGCCCCGGCCAAGCCGCCGCAGTACATCACCGCTACGGTCGAGCGTGGCGATATCGAAAACGCGGTGCTGGCCACCGGCACCCTGGAAGGTATCCGCCAGGTGGACGTCGGCGCCCAGGTCTCAGGGCAACTCAAGTCGCTCAAGGTGAAGCTTGGCGACAAGGTCGCCGAAGGCCAGTGGCTGGCCGAAATCGACCCGCTGGTGCCGCGCAACTCGCTGCGCCAGGCCGAGGTCGACGCCGAGAAGCTGCAGGCCGAGCGGCGCTCGGTGCAGGCCAAGCTCAAGCAGGCCAAGCGGGTCTACGAACGCTACGACGTGCTCCAGGCCGACGAGTCGATCTCGCGCCAGGACTTCGAGAACGCCGAGTCCGAGTTCGAGGTGCAACAAGCCAACCTGCGCTCGCTGGACGCGCAGATCAAGAGCGCCCAGGTGCAGATCGACACGGCCCGGGTCAACCTCGGCTACACCCGTATCGTCGCGCCGATTGATGGCCATGTGGTGGGTATCGTCACACAGGAAGGGCAGACGGTGATCTCCAACCAGCTGGCGCCGGTAATCCTCAAGCTCGCCGACCTCGACACCATGACCATCAAGGCCCAGGTGTCCGAAGCCGATGTGATTCATATCAGCCCCGGCCAGCAGGTGTACTTCACCATCCTCGGTGACGACAAACGTTACTACGCCAAGCTGCGCGGCACCGAGCCCGCGCCGCAGAACTACCTGGAAAGCAGCGACAAGAGCGGCGGCGCCGCCAAGCAGGCCAGCGCGGTGTTCTACAACGCGTTGTTCGAGGTGCCCAACCCCGAGCACCGGCTGCGCATCTCGATGACCGCCCAGGTGCGTATCGTCCTCGACACCGCCCTGGGCGTGCTCACCGTACCGGTGGCGGCGCTGGGGCCGCGTGACGCCGACGGCAGCTTCCCGGTGCGGGTGCTCGATGGCAAGGGCTTCGCCCAGGTGCGCAAGGTCCAGGCGGGGATCAACAACAACGTCAAGGTGCAGGTCAAGGACGGCCTGGCCGAAGGCGACCGCGTGGTGATCGGCGAGCCGGTGTCGGGCGAGGCGGGGGCGTGAGCATGAACATGAACGTGGAACTGTCGCCGGCACGGGCGGTGTCGGCGCTCGAGGAGCAGCCGTTGCTGCGCCTGGACGGGGTCAGCCGCAGCTTCATGGCGGGCGACCGCGAGTTCCTGGCGCTCAAGGGCATCGACCTGGAGATCCATGCCGGCGAGCTGGTGGCGATCATCGGCGCCTCGGGTTCGGGCAAGTCGACGCTGATGAACATCCTCGGTTGCCTGGACCACGCCAGCGCCGGCAGCTACCAGGTCAGCGGCCAGGAAACCCGCGATCTCGACGACGACGCCCTGGCCGCGCTGCGGCGTGACCACTTCGGTTTCATCTTCCAGCGCTACCACCTGTTGCCGCACCTGGATGCCCTGCGCAACGTCGAGATCCCGGCGGTGTATGCCGGCGTGCCCCAGGCCGGGCGCCATGCCCGCGCCCGGGAACTGCTCGGCCGGCTGGGCCTGGGCAGCCACCTGGCCCACCGGCCCAGCCAACTGTCCGGTGGCCAGCAGCAGCGGGTGAGTATCTGCCGGGCGTTGATGAACGGCGGCGAGGTGATCCTCGCCGACGAGCCCACGGGGGCGCTCGACACCGCCAGCGGCAAGGAGGTGATGAACATCCTGCTGGAGTTGCACGGCGCCGGGCACACGGTGATCCTGGTGACCCACGACCCCAAGGTTGCCGCCCACGCCGAGCGGATCATCGAGGTCAGCGACGGGCAGATTGTCAGTGACCGGCGCACCCGCGCCGAGCCCCCCGCGCCGACCGCCGAGGTGGCGCCGGCTCGTGAGCAGGCGCCACGGCGGCTGGTGGCCAGCCTCGGGTTGTTCCGCGAGGCCTTCAAGATGGCCTGGATCGCCCTGGTTTCGCACCGCATGCGCACCCTGCTGACCATGCTCGGGATCATCATCGGCATCACTTCGGTGGTGTCGATCTCGGCCATCGGCGAGGGCGCCAAGGGCTACGTGCTCAAGGATATCCAGGCGATCGGCAGCAACACCATCGACATCTACTCCGGCACCAGTTTCGGCGACAGCCGGGCCAAGGCCATCGAGACCCTGGTGCCGGCCGACGTGACCGCGCTCAACGAACTCTATTACGTCGACAGTGCCACCCCGGTGATCGGCCAGAGTTCGCTGGTGCGCTACCGCAACATCGACGCCGACGTGCAGCTCAACGGCGTCAGCGAGCAGTACTTCCAGGTGCGCAACATCCCCCTGGCCGCGGGGATCGTGTTCAGCGCAGACGATGCCAGGCGCCAGGCCCAGGTGGTGGTGATCGACCACAACACGCGCAAGCGCCTGTTTGGCGATGGGATCAACCCGCTTGGGCAGGTGATCCTGGTCGGCAACTTGCCGTGCACGGTGATCGGCGTGACCGCCGAGAACAAGAACCTGTTCGTCGCCGGCAACACCCTGAACGTGTGGATGCCCTACGAGACCGCCGCCGGGCGCGTGCTTGGCCAGCGCCACCTGGACAGCATCAGTGTGCGGATCAAGGACGGCATGCCGAGCAAGCGGGTGGAGGAGGAGGTCAACAAACTGATGCTGCAGCGCCATGGGACCAAGGATTTCTTCACCAACAACCTCGACAGCATCATGCAGACCGTGCAGAAGACCAGCCGCTCGCTGACCCTGCTGTTGTCGCTGATCGCAGTGATTTCGTTGGTGGTGGGGGGGATCGGGGTGATGAACATCATGCTGGTGTCGGTTACCGAGCGCACCCGCGAGATCGGCATCCGCATGGCAGTGGGGGCGCGGCAGTCGGATATCCGCCAGCAGTTCCTGGTGGAGGCGGTGATGGTCTGCCTGATCGGCGGGGTGATCGGGATCGGGTTGTCCTATGGGATCGGGTATCTGTTCGCGCTTTTCGTCAAGCAGTGGGAGATGGTGTTCTCACTGGGATCGGTGGTCACGGCGTTCGTCTGCTCGACCTTGATCGGCATCGTGTTCGGCTTCGTGCCGGCGCGCAATGCGGCGCGGCTGGACCCTATCGAGGCGTTGGCGCGGGATTAGGCCTGAAGGCGAGCGCTATATGCATGGCGCTCGCTCCCAGGTGTCCTGCGGGGGACTAGATTTCAGCATACATCCAGCGCATCAGCGAGTGGCGGCCGCTGATGCCTAGCTTGATCGCCGCCCGGCGCAGGTAACTTTCCACCGTATTGACCTTGAGCCGCAGATGCTCGGCTTGCTGCGGCGCCGTGCGCCCGGCCAGCAAGCCCTCGCACACTTGCATCTCACGTTCCGACAGGCGGATGCCGGTCTGACGCAGGCGTTCGAGAAAACGCTGTTCGAGGCTGTCAGGGTCTGCGGGTACCGGCGAGGCAGGCTGCAGGGCATTGATGTGTTTTTCCAGCATGGGCAGCAGCAAGGGCGAAATGTCCTCCAGCCGGCTGCGATCGGTAGCTGAGAAACCAACGCGGGTGTCGGCCCGCAAGACCGTGATTTCGTAGCGGAAACCATCCTTGCGCCGGGCCAGGTGCAGGCGCGCCGGGTCGTCGAAGCCGTCACCCGTATCGCCGGCGCTGAACACCGTCTCGCTGATCAGGGTCGCGTCTGGCTGGCTGGCGCAGGCCGGGTTGATGCGCAGTTGGCGGATATGCGTGGCGTCGATGGTCAGGTGGGTCTGGATCAGGTCGTGCAGGTGCCGGGGGAAATGGCGGCTACCGGTACTGGCTATGACTTTACCGATCTGCGGAAAAAGCAGGTGCGAATTCATCGTGTCATCCATGATAGGCGGTGGAACGGAGGCCCTTGCGCCAGCAACCAGCATCCTTGACTGTCGGCCGGGCCATCGGGGCTGCTAGCTATCCTAGTACAACGAATCAGTGACGGTTAAATGAAGCGGCGATAATGGCATAACAATATCATGGGTGACGCCGCAGGTGTGTCCGCGCACGACTCGGGTATGATGCGCATCCCATCCCACAACGAGACCGCCCCATGTCCCTGAGCGCTGAACAGATCGGCGAATTCCGCTCTTTCTCCGAGCATCTGGCCGATGCCGCTGCGGCGGCGATCCAGCCGTACTTCCGTGCCAGCCTGGATGTCGAGGACAAGGGGGGGCGCCTGTACGACCCTGTGACCATCGCCGACAAGGCCGCCGAAGAGGCCATGCGCGCGCTGATCCAGGCTCACTATCCCACCCACGGCATACTGGGTGAAGAGCAGGGCGCGGCACTGGGCAGCAGCCCGCTGACCTGGGTACTCGACCCGATCGATGGCACCCGCGCCTTCATCACCGGCCTGCCGCTGTGGGGCACGCTGATCGCTCTCAACGACGGTACCCGCCCGGTGCTCGGGGTGATGAACCAGCCGTTCACCGGCGAACGCTTCATCGGCACCCCGCACGGCGCCTGGCGCAATGGCACGGCGCTTAAGACCCGCGCCTGCGCCGACCTGGCGTCGGCCACGCTGATGTGCACCACCCCCGACATGTTCGACACCCCGGCGCGCAAGGCGGCGTTCGAGGCGGTCGCCGGCAAGGCCCGGCTGATGCGTTATGGCGGTGATTGCTATGCCTACTGCATGCTGGCGTCCGGATTCGTCGATGTGATCGTCGAGGCCAGCCTGCAGCCGTACGACGTGCAGGCGTTGATGCCGATCATCGAAGGCGCGGGTGGGGTCATCACCTCCTGGGATGGCGGCTCGGCCCAGGACGGGGGCTGCGTGGTGGCGTGTGGCGATCCGGCGCTGCATGCGCAGGTACTGGCGATGTTGCGTCACGCCATCTGATAGACCCTGCACGAGACGTTTGCCGTGGACTCAATCACCCAAGCCGTGCTCGGCGCGGCCCTGCAAGGCGCCGTACTGGGCGGTATCCAGGGCCGCCGCTCGCTGATCTACGGCGCCGCCCTGGGGACATTGCCCGACCTGGATGTGGTGATCCGCTACGCCGACCCGGTGTCGCAGATGACCTTCCACCGTGGCTTTTCCCATTCGATCTTCGTCCTGACCGGCCTGGCCCTGTTGCTTGCCTGGCTGGTCGCCTGGCGTTGGCCAGGCCGAGGCTATACCCCAGGCAGGCTGTTCCTGGCCTTCTGGCTGGCGCTGGTCACCCACCCGGTGCTCGACGCCTTCACCGTTTATGGCACCCAGCTGTTCTGGCCCCTGCACCTGACGCCGGAAAGCTGGGCGGCGGTGTTCATCATCGATCCGGTGTATACCGTGCCGTTGCTGCTGGCGGTGGGCTATGCGGCGATCAGGGGCCTGAAAGGCAGGGCGACCGCGATGCTGTGCCTGGCACTGGGATGCAGCACGCTCTACCTGGGCTTCGGCCTGGCCGGGCGCATGGCCGCCGAGCAACGTTTCCACCTGGCCTTGCAGGCGCAGGGCGTCGAGGCCAGTGAGGTCCGCGCGGTGCCCATCGCCTTCAACAGCCTGATCTGGCGGGTGCTGGCGAAAACCCCGGATGGCGGTTACTACGAGGGCGTGAGCAGCGGGTTCGATCGCGAACCTCCGGAGATGCTGCACCAGTCGCGCAATCTGGAGGCTGCCAAGGTACTGGCGGGCTCGCCACTGTACGAGCGCCTGCGCTGGTTCACCGATGACTGGCTGCGCTACGACATCATGGGTGACTCGCTGGTGGTCACCGACCTGCGCATGGGCATGCCAGGCAACTACAGTTTCCGCTTCGAAATGGCCCGGCGTGATGCCGCAGGGCAATGGACGGTGATCCAGCCCAGGGGCTGGATTGGTGGCGGTGCCGCCTCCCTGTTCGATGGCGAGCGGTTGAGCTTGATCTGGCGCCGTATCCTCGACCAGCAACCGCCACTGCCACTTGCCGTGTGGGCGGGGCATTTGTAGGCGGCTGGCTGGCGAGCAAAAAAAAGCCCGCCGGGTGGCGGGCTACAAGGGCTTAGGGAGCAACACACAACAAATTCGGGGTCAGGCGACCCAGGTCTGGTCGAGCAAGCGGCCGGCCAGGGTCTCGGCGCAGCGGCGGCTGGTCAACGGGCCACTGATGGCTTCACCGTCGCGCAGCAGGTACCAGCAGGCCAAAAGGCCCTGTTGGCGCAGGCTGCTGGGGACTGCGCTGCCGACAACGGACATGATCTGGATCGGGGCCATGGCGGATCTCCTCTCGAACATGGCCCTACCTTACCCAGGCGTCTTCAGGGTTTGAAATCAATGTCCTCGATAGTGGTCATTGCTTTTATCAACTATGCCGCTTACCAGCGCGGCGGGCCGTAGTACACCGGCGGCGGGCCATAATAGCGGCGGTAGACCGGCGGCGGGGCGGGCACATAGCGCTCGACCACATAGGGCTGGTAATACACCGGCGGTGGCGGCGCCTGCACATAGACCGGTGGCGGTGGATAGTAGGCCGGCTGGCGTTCGACGTAGACAGTGCGGTCGTGGCCGCCCGATACGGCCGCCCCGACCACCGCGCCCACCACGGCCGCGCCGATCACCGGCCCCGGGCCGTACCAGCCGCCACCATGGGCCGAGGCTTGCCCGCTGATGGCCAGCGCGCCGACCAGCAGGGCGATTCCGGGGATGAAACGCTTCATGGCGACACCTCGCAAGACAACCCCACGTTCGGGGTCTGTCTACTATGACCGCACTCTCGGTCAACCGCGCCATGGCAAAGGGTAAAGGTTGTGTAAGGGGCGACCGGCGGCGGGGTCTGGTACGCTGGCGCAATCGATTCAGCCATGACAGAGGAACCGCGATGAGCCATTCACCGAGCAGGGACACCGTGTTGTGCATTTCCCTGGCCGGGCGCCCCGGTACGTTCGGCGTGCGCTTTCACAACCATCTGTATCAGCAGTTGGGCCTGGACTATTACTACAAGGCCATGACCACCCAGGACCTGCCGGCCGCCGTGGCCGGCATCCGCGCCCTGGGTATTCGCGGTTGCGGCGTATCGATGCCCTACAAGGAAGCCTGCCTGGCGTTGGTGGACGAGGTCGACCCCTCGGCGGCGGCCATCGACTCGGTGAACACCCTGGTCAATACCGCAGGCCATCTGAAGGCCTACAACACTGACTACCTGGCGGTACGGCAGCTACTGGCCGAGCGGCGGGTCGACCCGGCGACCGGCTTCGCCCTGCGCGGCAGCGGTGGCATGGCCAAGGCGGTGGCCAGCGCGCTGCGCGACGCAGGCTTTCGCGACGGCATCATCGTCGCCCGCAACGAGCAGGCCGGGCGGCAATTGGCGGATGTCTGCGGCTATCGCTGGCTGCCTGAACTCGAAGACCGTTGCCCGCCGATGCTGATCAACGTCACGCCGATCGGCATGGCAGGTGGCCCGGAGGCCGACCAGCTGGCCTTCAGCGAAACCGCCATCGCGGCGACCGAGCGGGTATTCGATGTGGTTGCCCTGCCTGCACGCACACCGCTGATCCGCGCCGCCGAGGCGCTGGGCAAACCGGTGATCACCGGCCTCGACGTCATCGCGCTTCAGGCGCTGGAGCAGTTCGTGTTGTACACCGGGGTCCGGCCGACAGCCGAACAGGTGGCGGCTGCCGTGGCGTATGCCCGTGAAGGATGATTAGGTGTAGAAGGGCGCCGCTGCGCGCCGCATCGCCGGCAAGCCGGCTCCCACACTGTGGGTGCTGGCTGCTGGCGTGGGGTTATCAGAACACCCGCTGATCCTTGTCATCCAACTGCTGGTCAACCAGCGCCCGGCCATGGGCCAGGGACACGTGCTGGGCATTCTCCAGGTCGGCGAAGAACTTCATCGGCATCGATAGTCGCCTGCTGCTGTGGCCGGCAGGGTCGGTGATCACGCAGCCTGCAGCATAGGGCAGGGGAGAGTCGGGGTGGGGCATCACGCTGGCGGTGATGGTGTGGTCGCGGTATTCACAGTGAAGGGTTTGCATCGTCCTTACCTCGCTGTGGCTTGGAGCAGGCGTTACTTCCATATACCACAGCGAGGGGCCGGGAGTTCCCGGCCCGACGAGCGCGACCGGTGGGTATCAGCCCTTGAGTTCGGTCGGCTGGATGACCTCGACCCAGTAGCCGTCCGGGTCCTTGACGAAGGCCAGGTGGTTCATGCGGCCATCCTGCAGGCGCTTCTGGAACGGGACGTCCAGCGCCTCGAAGCGGGCGCAGGCAACACGTACGTCCGGTACCGAAATGCAGATGTGGCCGAAACCGCGTGGGTCGGTATTGCCATTGTGGTAGGCGAAGTCGGGGTCGTTCTCGGTGCCGTGGTTGTGGGTCAGCTCGAGTACGCCGGGGATCGATTTCATCCACTGATGGCGCTCGGCGTCATCGGCAGGAATCTGCGCCGGGTCGACCAGGGCCAGGAAATACAGGCTGAAAGCCGCCTCCGGGAAGTCGCGCTTGTCCACCAGGCGAAAGCCCAGCACGCGGGTGTAGAAGTCCAGGGACTTCTCGATGTCCTTGACCCGCAGCATGGTGTGGTTGAACACGAATTGGGCGGTGGCGGTGTCTGGTTGGGCGGTCACGCCGGGGAGGGTTTGCAGATCGTGCAGGCTCATGGGTACTCCGGAATCAGGGCCTTGAATAGGTTTGCCATGATACGGAAGTCAACCAGCAGCGCAAATGAAAGCGCCCCGCACGAGTGCGGGGCGCCGGAATTAGAGGCCCGCATGTGCGGGCGCGTGATGGGGTCGCTAGTCCTTTAGCTGGTTCGATACTGAGCCTGCGGGTGTGAAAAAAGTGTGAAGCAGGTGTCGAGGTTTCATCAGCGCACCCAACTTTCCACCGTCTGCGCCCCGTACTGTTCCTTCCAGGCTTTCAGCCCGCGGTGGTTGCCGCCTTTGGTCTCGATCCGCTCGCCGGTATGGGGGTTCGCGTAGACCTTTACCACCCGCGGGCGGCGTTGCTGCTTGACCGCGGCCGGGGCGCGGGTCACGGCTTTCGGGTCGAGAATGGCGATGATATCGCGCAGGCTCTTGTCATAGCTTTTCATCAGGCCGACTAGTTTCTGCTCGAATTCGATTTCGCGTTTAAGGCCGGCATCCTTTTTCAGCGCTTCCAGTTGTGCCATCTGTTCCTTGAGCGCTTTTTCGGCAGCACGAAACTCTGCAAGTCTGGACACTGTCTTCACTCCTGTAAGTCTGCCGTGGCGGGACGTGACGAACATGAAACCAGACTGAACGCCGGCCACGTGGATGGGTAAAGCTGTTCGCTAAGCGAGAGTGTAGTAGTCGCTTGCGAGTGGGTAAACAGCAAACTTTCTATCAATTACTCGGGAACTTTGCCGATTTTTTACGCGTTATTCGAAAAGACCCGGCCAACCACCTTAGACCATGGTCCCATGGCTTAGGCTAGAGCCCTTGGCGGAAAATTATGGATGATGGTCGAAGTGTATTCGTTCATCGCGTAGTGCCGGTGCAGATGACTGCCCGGATGGTTTTTCGTCTTTCTTCTGGATGTTCCTTCGCATGTTTGCCCCTTTCCCCCTCGCCCCCGGGCGCCGAGTTGCCGGCTTGTTCTTCCTGTGTGCCGGTGTCAACGCCCAGGCCGCCGGTTTTCTTGAAGACAGCAGTGCCAAGGTCGAAGCACGCAATGTCTATTTCAACCGGGACTTCCGTGACGGCCACACCAGTTCCAAGCAAGGCGCGTCGAAGCGCGAAGAGTGGGCGCAGGGCTTTATTCTCAATGTTCAGTCCGGTTATACCCAGGGACCGGTCGGATTCGGCGTGGATGCGCTGGGGATGATTGGTTTCAAGCTCGACTCCAGCCCCGCCGACAGCAATAGCGGCCTGTTGCCGTCGTCCGGGCACGACCCGCGCCATTCCGCCGACCAGTACGCCAAGATGGGCATCGCCGGCAAGGTGAAGGTGTCCAACACGGTATTCAAGTACGGTTCGATGATGCCGGACGTGCCGCTGCTCAAGTACAACGACGGGCGCCTGCTGCCGACCATGTTCCATGGCGCCTGGTTGACCTCCGAGGAAGTGCGCGACCTCAAGTTCACCCTGGCACGCCTGAACCAGTACACCGCGCGGGACTCCACCGACCGCCAGGACATCCGCGTGCACTGCAAGAACAAGCGCTATGCCTGCGATATCGAGGCCGATCATTTCGACCTGGCCGGCGTCGACTACCGCTTCAACGACCGCGTCAGCGCGCAGTACCAGGTGTCCAAGCTGGAAAACATCTACCGCCAGCACTTCCTCGGGCTGGTCGCCAGCCAGCCGCTGGAAGTCGGCACGCTGTCGGCGGACCTGCGGGTGATCAAGAGCGACGACATCGGCAATGCCCGTGCCGGGCGCATCGACCACCGCGCCTTCAGCGGCATGCTTGGCTACAGCCTGGGTGGGCACAAGCTCAGCGCCGGCTGGCAGCGCATGTACGGCGACAGCGCCATGCCGTACCTCGACGGCACCAACCCCTACCTGGTCAACTATGCCCAGGTCAACGACTTCGCCGCCGCCCAGGAGCGTTCCTGGCAGGTGCGCTACGACTACGATTTCAAGGCTCTGGGCGTGCCCGGCCTGACCTTCTTCACCCGCTACATCAATGGCGACAATGTGAAGGTCCCTGGCAGCAACGCCGAAGGCAAGGAATGGGAACGCGACAGCGAGCTGAAGTACCAGGTGCAGAGCGGCACCTTCAAGGACGTCAGCGTGCGCCTGCGCAACTCCACCTACCGCAGCAACTACGAGAAGTGGGCGCGTGACATGGACGAAACCCGGGTCATTATCAGCTACAACTTCTCGATCTTCTGACCCGCTTTGCCAAACGGTCGGTGGTCGGTCGACAATGACCACCGGCAACCAGGCAGGGCAGGCGATGAAACAGCTTCTACTGATCGGTATCGGACCGGGCGATCCTCGCCAGGTCACCTACGAGGCGGTGGAGGCGCTGCGGCGCGCCACGGTGTTCTTCGTGCTCGACAAGGGCAGCGACAAGGACGAACTGGTGCGCCTGCGCCGGGCCATCCTCGAGCGCTACCTGCCCGAGGGCGGTTACCGCCTGGTGCAGGTCGAGGACCCGCGCCGGGACGGCCAGGCGCCGGATTATGTCGGCGCCGTGCAGGACTGGCACGCCCAGCGCGCCGCATTGTACGCCCGGCTGATCGAGGATGAGCTGGGCAGCGATGATGTCGGCGCGTTCCTGCTTTGGGGCGAGCCGGCGTTGTACGACAGCACCCTGCGTATTCTCGACCTGGTCCGCGAACGCGGCCTGACGCTTGCCTTGCAGGTGATTCCCGGCATCAGCAGCATCCAGGCGCTGGCCGCCCGTCACCAGATCCCGCTCAACCGTATCGGCGAGCCGCTGACCGTGCTGCCGGGGCGACGCCTGGGCGAACAGACGCGAATCGACAATGTGCTGGTGATGCTCGATGGCCAGTGCGCGTTCGCCGCCCTGGATGATCCGCAACTGGTGATCTACTGGGGCGCCTACCTGGGCACGCCGGACGAGCTGCTGGTGAGCGGGCCGTTGCAGGCGGTGAAGGGGCGCATCCTTCAGTTGCGCGATGAGGCGCGACGGCGCAAGGGGTGGATCATGGATACCTATCTGCTGCGTCGTGAAGAGTAACCCTGGGCAGGTGATTCGAAACGCCTGTCAGGCACTTCAAGGCCGCTGTGGCAACACCGAACTGCCAAAGCGGTTGCCCATGCGCGTCGAGGTCGCTGCCGGTGTCGCCAAGCCCATCTGGTTTGGTGCCCTGCGCTGCATCTGCCTGACCGGGTCGAGCTGATCGCGCAGGCCCTTGGCGGCGCGCGGATCGGCCCCTTGCAGCTGTCGGGTCAGACAATCGTAGGCCAGTGCCCGCGATTGCCCGACCTGCACGTCGATGCAGCCCTTGGACGGTTCGGCCAGCGCCGGCAGGGCGCAGGCCAGCAGCAGCGGCAAAGTGATCAGCGACAGTCGAATCATGGTGCTTCTCC
Source organism: Pseudomonas sp. FW305-96 (assembly GCF_058783825.1). Taxonomy (NCBI): domain Bacteria; kingdom Pseudomonadati; phylum Pseudomonadota; class Gammaproteobacteria; order Pseudomonadales; family Pseudomonadaceae; genus Pseudomonas; species Pseudomonas sp. FW305-96. The sequence continues at coordinate 51,037 of NZ_JBYSYW010000025.1, read as the reverse complement.
GTGCAGTCATTCCTAGGGTCTGTATGAAAAGCCTTGATACTCGGTGATGCTGCGTTGAAAACAGCCTCGGAATGCTCATTTACAACCCGTAAACTCCGCTTCCTCGGCTGTTTTCGCCTTGCCTGACCTTCGTCTCAAGACTTTTCATACAGACCCTGCGCCAGTCTATTCGCTGCCAGCATGGGACGGGGTGAAGCTTTGATTGCCGAGGCCTGTCACCACAGCGTCATACACAGGCCCCAGGATGACGTTTCCCCCGGCGACGGCGGCCAGCAAGGAGGCCTGATCTCCCGTGCGTGCATTGCTTGTAGCCGGCGCGCTGATACTGGCCTGGCTGGTGGCGGCGCCAGGGGCGCGTGGCCAGCCAATACTGACCTTCGACCTACCGGCGCAGGCGCTGGACCGGGCGCTGGACAGCTTCGGCCGGCAGAGTGGCCTGGCGGTGCTGGTCGACCAGGCGTTGCTCGCCGGCCAGCGCTCCAGCCCGCTGCGCGGCCGCTACACGCCGCGCGAGGGTTTGCAGCGCTTGTTGCAAGGTACCGGTCTGCAGGCGCGCCACGGCAGCGGTGGATTCACCCTGCAACCGTTGCGCCTGCGAACAACGCCCGGGCGTGGCCGGAGTGAAGGCCCGGCGTCGGGCAGTTATGCGGTGGCATTGCAACTCGCGGTCGAGCGCGCCCTGTGCGCTTGGTCGTCGACCCGCCCGGGCAGCTACCGGGCGGCCGTGCAGGTCTGGATCGATGCCAGCGGGCAGCTGGTGCAGAGCCGGCTGCTGGCCTCCACGGGCGACTTTGCCCGCGATGCCGCGCTGGTCGAGCGGCTGCGGGCGGTGCGCCTGGAGCAGGCGCCGCCGACTTCACTGGCACAGCCGCTGACCCTGTTGCTGCGCCCGGAACCTATGGATTGCCCTCTTTCGCAAGGAGCTGCGGCGGCATGAACAAACCTCGGGACAGTGCGCTGGTCAAGCTGTTTCTGACCTCCTACGACACCTTCAGGGTCCGTCTGAGGCGGCGGCTCGGCTCGGACGACCTGGCCAACGACGTGCTGCAGGAAACCTACTTGCGCGTGGATCGCATGGACGCCGCGCACGACCTGCACAAGCCTGGTGCCTACCTGTACCGCATGGCCTTGAACGTTGCCGCCGACCGCCGCGAGGCCGATGCCCGGCTGCTCACCGGCGCCGAGATCGAAACGCTGCTGCAGGTGGCCGAGGACCAGGACCCGGCACGCATCGTCGGCGGTCAGCGCGAGATCCAGAGCCTGCTGGGCGCGCTCTACGAGCTGCCGGCCCGACGTCGGCGGATCTTCATCGCCGCGCGGCTGGAGGAGGCCTCGCACCAGGAAATCTCCCAGCGCTTCGGCATTTCCACACGCACCGTGGAGAAGGAACTCAAGGCGGCACTGGGGCATTGCGCGATGCGTCTGGACAGAAAAGTGTTTCAGCGCTTCGGTCCCGGCGCGGGAAAACCGTCTTGAACGATAGTCGACCTCTTCATGTGAGCACCATGCCCCAGATTCCGCCCGATCCCGACTTGCAGCGCCAGGCCCAGGGCTGGCTGTTGCGGCTGACCTCCGGCCAGGCCACCCAGGCCGATGCCCGGGCCCTGCGCCAATGGTGCGCGCGCAGCCCCGCGCACGCCGAGGCGTTCGCCCAGGCGCGTCAGCTCTGGTGTTTGCTCGGGCCAGCGGCGCAGCAAGCCAGCCAGGCGCCATCGGCGCCGCTGCTCGGGCGCCGGGCGTTGTTGGGCGGGGCGCTGGCCGCGTCACTGGCGGTGGTTGCCTGGCGTGGCGGCTGGCTGGACGAGGCCATGGCGCCGCCTGCGGCGTTCGCCACCCAGGTGGATGAGCAGCAGCGGGTCGAACTGGCGCCTGGCATCGAACTGGAGCTGAATGTACGCACACGCGTCAGCCGCGAGGCACAGGGTATCGCCCTGCTGGCAGGCGAAATAGAAGTGCAGGCCCGCCAGCCCATGCAGGTGCGGGCGCAGGAAGGGGTGATCAGTACCGAGCAGGCCCGATTCAATGTGCGCGAGGACGACGACAGCGTATGCGTCACCTGCCTGAGTGGCGAGCTGCGCATCTTTGCCCAGGGCCGGCTCGAGGCGCTGCCGGCCGGCCGCCAGTTGCGTTATGGTGCGCAAGGCGTCGGCGTGCCCGAGGCCTTCGACATTGGCCAGGTGACGGCCTGGCGCGAGCGCATGCTGGTGTTCCGTGATGCACCATTGACTCAGGTAATCGACGAGATCAACCGCTACCGCCCCGGGCGCCTGGTACTGCTCAACCCGTCACTGGGGCGCCGCAGGGTGCAGGCGCGGTTCAGTTTCGATCAGTTGCGCCAGGCCGCCGAACTGATCCGCGTCGCCTATGGCGCGCGCTGCCTGGAACTGCCCGGCGGGGTGGTGCTGGTCAGTTGAATGGCCCCAGCACCTGGCGGTAGTGTTCCTCGCCCTGGGGACCGCGCCGGTTCAGGCGCACCTCGAGCCCGATGGGGTTGTCGTCGGCCTCGCTGGCCGGGGAGCGCCAGCCGCCCTTGGCCTGCCAGGTGCGCAGGCTGAATGCGCTGACGTTGTCCAGCACCGCCACCGCGGCTTTCGGCGCGGGCAATGGGAAGCCTTCGCGCAGTGGCGCGGCGGCGCGGTACAAGGTGCTGCCGCGCACATACCAGCGCACCCGCTGCAGGCCGCTGCCAGACACGGCACCGGCGCGCACCAGCTCCAGGCGCTCGGCGCGGGCGCGCATGGCGGGTAGCAAGGGCTTGCCCGGCGGCTCGTGGCCGGGCAACACCGGCTCGACCAGTTCCACCGTGGCGCGCAAGGCCAGGTCGCGCTCCAGCTGTTGCAGTACACGCATCACCGCCTGATGGTCATCGCTGGCCTGGCGCAGGTGCTGGTCGGCGCGGCTGACGCTGTCCAGGCCACGCCAGGCGATCAGGCTGACCACCGCCATCAGCAGGATGGCGATCATCACTTCGATCAGGGTAAAACCGCGTTGGCGGGTCATGGCTGGCTCACCCGCACCTGCCCGGCGGCGTTGCGCGCCAGTTCCAGCCGCAGCGTGCCGCTGTGCAGGCGCAGTGTCAGGGGGGCGCCGATCCACTCGCCATCGAGCCACACCGCGCCACGGGGCTCGGCCTGCACCTTCACTGTCTCGGCCTGCCAGCGGCGCGGCTTGAGTGGTCCCTCCGCCAGCACCTGGCCATCGGCGCGCACGAAGCGGTAGCCGTCGCGGTCGCTCTGCCAGCGCAGCGGCTGACCGTCAGCCTGGGCTTCGCTTTGCGCCAGCTCCAGCAAGCGCGCCAGGCGCTCGCCGTCTGCGCGCAACTGCTTGCCCGGATCGGGGCGAATGTTCAGGCTGATGGCGGCGCTGGCGATGCCGACGATCACCAGCACCACCATCAGTTCGATCAGGGTGAAACCACGTTGTCCGTTCACGGGGCGCTCCTTGTCCTGGCAAGGCAGCTTGCCCGAGCAAGATGATCGGCGTGTGAAACAAAACCGTGAGAATCACCCGGTATGCTTGGGCGCAGGCACACAAGGAGCGCGTGACCATGCGTATCGTTCGTCCCGACTTGTCACTCGGGCTGTTGTTGCAGGCGCTGGGGCTGCTGGTCGCCATGGCCGGGCTGGCGACCTGGGGGCAACTGTTGTGGCCGCCAGCGGCGGGTCAGGCCACGGTCCGGGCTGCCGATGCCCCGGTAGTGGCCGGAACACCGGCCGGGCGATGGTTTGCCGATATTCCCCTGCAGGTGCAGATCCAGGTCAGCGGGGTGATGGCCGGCAGCCAAGGCGCCGTGGCCATCGTCAGCCTCGATGGTGGCCCGGCACGCGCCGTGCGCAGTGGCGAGGAGCTGGCTCGCGGGGTGCGCCTGGTGGCCATCGAGGGGCGCGGCCTGGTGATCGAGCGCGGCGGCCAGCGCAGCCGCGTCGAGGTGCCGGTACTGGCCCAGGCGTCGTTCTGGGGCGAGGCGCCTCAGCCCTCGGCGAACTGACGCAGGCGCTCGCCGTCGAGACGATAGCGGATCCACTCGTCCTGAGGCTCGGCACCCAGCGACTGGTAAAAGCCGATGGCCGGTTCGTTCCAGTCCAGCACGCTCCACTCCAGGCGCCCACAGCCGTTTTCCACCGCCTCGCGGGCGATGTGCCGCAGCAGCTTGCGCCCCGCGCCGTCACCGCGTTGCTGCGGGGTGACGTAGAGATCCTCGAGGTAGATACCGTTGCGCCCCAGCCAGGTGGAGTAGCTGTAGAAATACACGGCGAACCCGATGGCCTGGCCGTCGCGCTCGCAAATCAGGCTACGCACTGTGCTGCCTGCGTCGAACAGGCTGTGCTCGATGTCGGCGAGGGTCGCCACCACTTCGTGGCGGGCGCGCTCGTAGTCGGCCAGCTCGGTGATGAAGGCCAGGATCTGGGTGGCGTCGGCCAGGACTGCGGGGCGGATGGTCACGGGCATGATGGGGCTTCCTTGTGCGGGATAGGGTGCGAAGGCTTCAGTAGTGTCAGGTAGGATGAGGGAAGACCGCCAGGTGTCTGGCGGAAGATTCGCCGCAGCTTTGCTGCGACGATGGCGTGGAGGCACGCAATTGAGTGAAACAGAAATGTGTATTCATTCAATTCTGCGTAACTGTACCGGTCATTTCCTACAAGCCTCCGCTACCGTGGCATTTCGATAATCAGAAAAGCCGGAAACTGCCGCCATGCTTGCCTCGCTCGATCTGCTCAGCGCGTTCGTCCTGTTCGCCTTCGTCTCTTCCATTACCCCCGGTCCGAACAACACCATGCTGCTGGCCTCGGGGGTCAATTTTGGCGTGCGCCGCACAATTCCCCACGCGCTGGGCATCAGCGTCGGCTTCATGGTGATGGTGCTGGCGGTTGGCCTTGGGCTTGGCGAGGTGTTCAAGGCCTGGCCACCGTTGTACAGCATCCTGCGCTACGCGGGCGCGGCCTACCTGTTGTACCTGGCCTGGAAGATTGCCACCTCAGGGCCGATGTCCGGCGACACCAATGGCAGCCGCAAACCGCTCGGATTCTGGGGAGCCGCGGCGTTCCAGTGGGTCAACCCGAAGGCCTGGGTGATGGCGATCGGGGCGATCACCACCTACACCCCGGCCCAGGGCTACGTGTTCAACGTGATCGTCATCGCAGCAGTGTTCGCCTTGGTGAACCTACCCAGCGTCGGCATCTGGGTGATGTTCGGCAGTGCCTTGCGCAACCTGCTGCGCAATCCGCGCGCGGTGGTGCTGTTCAATGTCCTGATGGCCGTGCTGCTGGTGATTTCACTGTATCCGTTGCTGTTTGTAGAATCGGCGTTTTCCTAGAGCCGATGAGTGCAGTCGATGGAGTTGATTCCCTGGTCCCATGAATGCGCCGAAGGCTTCACCCTGCGCGGATGGCGCACCCCCGCCAGTGGCAGGCCGCTGCTGCATTTCCTGCATGGCAATGGCTTCTGCAGCCTGGCCTACCAGCCCATGTTGATGCGTCTGGGCGAACATTTCGACCTGTGGCTGAGCGATGTCCAGGGCCATGGCGACAGCGACCATGGTGGCGTGTTCCTTGGCTGGAACCGCACCGCAGCACTGGCGGTGGAGGCCTTCGAGGCCGGGCGCGGCGAATACGGCGACGTGCCGCGCTTTGCCTTGGGCCACAGTTTCGGCGGCGTGCTCACCGGCTTGATCCTGGCCGCCGAGCCGCAGCTGTTCCAGCGTGCGGTGTTGCTGGATCCGGTCCTGTTCAGCCGGCGCATGATCGGGGTGATGGGGGCCGCCGCCATGGTCGGCTTGCATCGGCGTCATGCCCTGGCGCGCAAGGCGGCCACCCGCCGCAGTCATTGGCCCGACCGTGAGGCGGCCCAGGCCTCGCTGCAGGGGCGCGGTATCTTCAAGGGCTGGACCGATGCGGCCTTGCAGGCCTATGTGGAGCATGCCATCGGCGATTGCGGGGAGGGAGTGGTGCTCAAGTGCCGGCCCAGTCGCGAGGTGGAGATCTTCAGCTCGTTCCCCGAACGCATGTGGCAGCAACTGAGCCGTATCCAGACGCCGACGCGGATCCTGTACGGTGAGCAGACCTATCCGTTCGTGCCGCACTCGGTGCATCGCCTGGTGGCGCTCAATGGCCAGGTGAGCGCGCAGCAGGTAGCGGGTGGGCACTGCTTCATGCAGGAAGATCCGATAACGGCCACAGAGCAGGTGGTGGCATTCTTGCAACATTGAAAGTGGTCCGCTCGGAGGGTTGATCTGCTGTCCATTTTGCGACGATCAAAAGCCTGTTCGCGAGCGAATGACAATCTCAGATTCCGTACTCTGGCGCTCCCCCCCATCGGATGGAGCCCAGCATGAACCAGGCGGTCAGCCCAGATCCCCAGCACACCCTCGAGCAAATCCGCGCCAGGCGCCGCCAGCGCCTGCTGCGCTTCGGCCTGGCCGGGGGCCTGGGGTTGCTGGTGGCGGCCTATGGCGCCTATTGGTGGCTCGACGGGCGTTTCCTGGAACAGACCGACGACGCCTACGTGCGCGCCGACTGGGCGCCGATCAGTGCCCGGGTCAGTGGCTACGTGGCCGAGGTAGCAGTGGCGGACAACGCCACGGTCAAGGCCGGCGACCTGCTGGTACGCCTGGACGCGCGCGATTTTCGCGACCGCCTGCGCAAGGCTGAGGCGCACCTGGCGGTGAGTGAGGCGGCATTGCAAGTACAGCGCATGCGCCTTCGCGCCTTCGTCGCCGAGCAAGACGAGCAGACCCACGCCATCGCCCGCGCCGATGCCGAACGCGGCGGTAGCCGAGGCGAGGCGCAGCGGGCCGAGGCCGACTGGCAGCGTTACCAGCACCTGGCGCAATGGCAGGCGGTCAGTGTGCAGCGGATGGAGCAGGCCCGCGCCACCCGCATCCAGTCTCAGGCGCTGCAGCGCGCCGCTGATGCCGAACTGGCCCGCCAGCACGCACGCAAGACGATGCTGGAGCAGCAGGGCAAGCAGCTGGAGGCCGAGTTGCTGCAGCGCCAGGCCGACCTCGACCAGGCTGCTGCCGAGGCCGACCTGGCCCGCAGCGCCCTGGCCGACACCGAAATCCGCGCGCCCTTCGATGGTGTGGTCGGCCAGCGCAAGGTGCGCCAACAGCAGTACGTCACCCCCGGCCTGCCGCTGCTGGCTGTGGTGCCGGTGGCGCAGGCGTACGTGGTCGCCAACTTCAAGGAAACCCAGCTGGCGCACATGCGTCCCGGCCAGGCGGTGACGCTGGAAGTGGACACCTTCGGCCAACACTGGCGCGGCACCGTGGACAGCGTCTCGCCAGGCTCCGGCGCCGTGTTCGCTTTGCTGCCGCCGGACAACGCCACCGGCAACTTCACCAAGATCGTCCAGCGCTTCCCGGTGCGTATCCACCTCGACCCAGAGGGCGATGACAGCCCACGGTTGCTGCCCGGCATGTCGGTGATCGCTACCGTCGACACCCGGCAGGCCCGCCATGAGCGCTGAGGACAAAGTCTCCCTGCGTGCCTGGGTGGCGGTTATCGGCGGCTTGTTCGGCTGCTTCATGGCTGGCATGAACGTGCATGTCACCAGCGCTGCCTTGCCCGAGATCGAGGGCGCGCTGGGGGCCAGCTTCGAGGAAGGGTCCTGGATTTCCACCGCCTACCTGGTGGCCGAGATCAGCATGATCCCCCTGACCGCCTGGCTGGTGCAGGTGTTCTCGCTGCGCCGGGTGATGCTGGTGGGCTCGGCGGTGTTTCTGGTCAGCTCGGTGAGCTGCGCGATGGCCGGCAGCCTGGAGGCGATGATCGCCTTGCGGGTGATCCAGGGCGCTTCGGGCGCGGTGCTGATCCCGCTGTCGATGCAACTGATCATCACCGAGCTGCCGGCCAGCCGCCTGGCGCTGGGGATGGCGCTGTTCAGCCTGTCCAACAGCGTGGCCCAGGCCGCCGGCCCGTCGATCGGTGGTTGGCTCACCGACATGTATTCCTGGCGCTGGATCTTCCTGCTGCAGTTGCCGCCGGGGGTGGCGCTACTGGCGGCGGTGGCCTGGTCGATCAAGGGCCAGGCCGGTGACCGCGGCGCCCTGCGCCGAGCCGACTGGCTGGGCATCGCGGCCATGGCGCTGGGGCTGGGGGCATTACAGGTGGTGCTGGAGGAAGGGGGGCGCAAGGATTGGTTCGAATCCCGCTTCATCGTCGCTTTCAGCATCGTTGCGGTGATCGCCCTGGCTCTGTTCATCCAGCGCCAGCTGTGGGGGGAACGGCCGTTCATCAACCTGCGGCTGCTGGGCAGCTACAACTTCGGCGTGTCCAGCCTGGCCATGGCGGTGTTCGGCGCGGCCACCTTCGGCCTGGTGTTCCTGGTGCCCAACTACCTGTCGCTGGTACAGGGCTACAGCGCCAGCGAGATCGGCAAGAGCCTGATCGCCTACGGCATGGTCCAGCTACTGCTGGCGCCGCTGCTGCCCCGGCTGATGCGCTGGCTCAACGCCAAGCTGCTGGTGGCCAGCGGCTTCGCCATCATGGCCCTGGGCTGTTGGCTGGGGTCGACGCTGACAGTGGACTCGGGCAGTAATGTGATCATCCCATCGACCGTGGTGCGCGGCATCGGCCAGCCGCTGATCATGGTGGCGCTGTCGGTCCTGGCGGTGAAAGGCCTGGACAAGGCCCAGGCCGGCTCGGCCTCGGCGCTGATCTCGATGCTGCGCAACCTCGGCGGCGCGCTGGGCACGGCGTTGCTGACGCAACTGGTGTCGCAGCGCGAGCGCTTTCATTCGGTGCGGGTCGGCGAAGGGCTGACGCTGTTCGACGGCGCGCTGCAACAGCGCCTGCCGGGCGGCATGGTCGACCCGCAGTCGCCACAGGTCATGCAGACGCTGGCGTTGATCGACCAGAGCGTGCGCGAGCAGGCGTACCTGATGGCCTATTCGGATGCGTTCTACCTGTCGTGCGTGGCGCTGCTGGCCTGCGCCGCGGCGTCGCTGCTGCTGCGCAGCCGCTGAGCTTTACGGCTGGCGTTCGGCCACGGCGCGCAGGGTGCGCAGGGTGACCATCGGCGCATCCACCACGAAACGGTTGGCCAGCCAACCCGGCACATCACCGGCCGGGTCGGCACGCAGCTGGTAGGTGACTTCGGTCTCGCGCTCGCCCAAGGGACGCATGGTCCATTCGCCGCTGAGGCGGCGCACGCGGATCAGCCCGGGCTCGGTCGGTACCCGCCCAGGCTCGGCGCTCAGATGGCGGATCAAGGTGTCGTCGTCCAGGCGCTCGGTGCGCACCTTGAGCACCATGTCTCTGGGCTTGGCTGGCCAGGGCAGGGCGGTGGTCAGGTAGACCCAGGTGGTATCGCCGTCCACTTCCAGCAGGCGCATGTCGGCGCAGGCGTACAGCCATTTGCAGGCCACGCGCAGGTTTTCCTGCAGGTCGCTCAGGGTACGGACACTGGCCTTGATCCGGGTGACGCCGCGAAACTGCTGGTAGGCCGAACCGCTGACGCTGGCCAGGTAGACGTCGATGCCATCTTCCTGGTGCGCGAGTTGCCAATCGTCTGCCCACGGCAACGCGCCCGGCAGCAGGAGCAGCAGGACAAGAAGAAGGCGATGGAAGGTCATGGCGGGAAGCCGGGAGAGGATTGTCCGCTTAGTATGGCTCAAGACTGCAGGAGCGGCGGGCTGCCGCTCCTGCAAGGTCATCAACGCTGCGGGTTGAGCGTCAGGTGCACGTGACGGTTGACGTCCTTGTACAGCAGGTAGCTGAACGGGCCTGGGCCGCCGGAGTAGCAGGCTTGCGGGCAGAAGGCGCGCAGCCACATGAAGTCACCGGCCTCGACCTCGACCCAGTCCTGGTTCAGGCGGTACACCGCCTTGCCTTCCAGGACGTACAGGCCGTGTTCCATGACGTGGGTCTCGGCGAACGGGATCACGCCGCCGGGCTGGAAGGTCACGATGTTCACGTGCATGTCGTGGCGCATGTCGGCCATGTCGACGAAACGGGTGGTCTTCCAGGCGCCATCGGTGCCCGGCATCTCGATGACGGTGGCGTTGTCGCGGTGGGTGACGAACGACTCGGGAACCGGCAGACCCTCGACCTTCTGGTAGTGCTTGCGCAGCCAGTGGAAGGTGACGTTGGCCTTGCTGTTGTTGCGCAGGCTCCAGTCGGCGCCGGGGGCGAGGAAGGCATAGCCGCCCGGCACGAGGGTATGGTGCTTGCCTTCGACGGTGACGTCGATCTCGCCTTCGACCACGAACAGCACCGCTTCGGCGTTCGGGTCCAGTTCAGGGCGCTCGCTGCCGCCTTCGGGAGCGACTTCGACGATGTACTGCGAGAAGGTCTCGGCGAAACCGGTCAGCGGGCGGGCGATGACCCACATGCGCATCTTGTCCCAGAACGGCAGGTGGCTGGTGACGATGTCACGCATCACGCCCTTGGGGATTACGGCATAGGCTTCGGTGAACATGGCACGGTCAGTCAGCAGCTCGGTCTGAGCCGGGTGCCCACCGTGGGGGGCGAAGTAGGAGGATTTCGACATGAACGGTCTCGACTTTGTTGTTCTCTCCCCATGCCTTGGACCACACCGGCCGGTGCGTGCAGGGGATGCCGGGACAGCATAGGGGGCGGGTGCTGTCATCCACAAATTAAATGTTGAAATACTCGGTATCCATTTGCTGAATGATGTGTGTAGGAAAATGCCTGGAAATCGTGGCATCGACATTTTTTTCACATCACCTTGCTAGCATCGCCCGCACTTTCCAGGAGCCGATTTGATGATCCATGTGCTACGCAAACGCGGTGTCCGCCTCGCCCTGGCGGTCACCACGGGCCTGGTGGCCTGTAGCGTGGGCTTTTTCGCCTGGCAGAGCTTCTACCCGGTGCAGGCCGCCGAGGGCTGGAACGTGCAGGTGCTGCACAACTCGGTGACCCGGGCCGCTTCGCTGCTGCCTCAGGACGACGGCAGCCTGCTGGTCAGTCGCGAGCTGAACGGCGGCAAGGGCAGCATCCTGCGCATTACTGCCGAGGGGGACCGGATGGTAGTGCTCGAAGGCCTGTCCAAGCCGGACGGCATGGTCGCTGTCGACGGTGGCTGGGCGTTCAGCCAGGAGATCGGCGGGGCACCGGTCAGCGTGTCGCGCGATGGCCAGGTCAGTCAGCTGTTTGACGGCAACAACGTGCAGGGGCTGTATAACGATGGCCTGCATCTTTACGCCATCGAGGACCGCAAGGGGGATGGGCGGTTGATGCGATATGACTGGCAGAGCGGCGAGCTCGACGTGTTGCGCTCGGGACTCACCGAAACCGAGGGCCTGACCCGTTGCGCCGACGGGCGTCTGCTGTATACCGAAAAGGCCACCGGCAAGATTCGTGCGTTGAGCGAAGGCGGGAATGACCCGGTGGTGATCGAAGGTCTGCGCAACCCGACCTTCCTGCTCTGCGACCAGCGCGGGCTGTGGATCAGCGAGGATTCGACCCATCGTGCGCGGCTGTTGCGTATCGATGGTGATGGTACGCGCCACACGGTTCTCAGCTACCTGAAGGCGCCGCAGGCCATCGTCCCGGATGGCAAGGGTGGATACCTGCTCGCCGAGGGCGGCCGCGACCGGGTGCTGCGCCTGACGCCACCGGCCAACGCCAGGACTGCGCAGGCCGAAGCGTCGCCACGGGGGCCTGAAGCCTGAGTCATACCTTTTACAGCTTTTGTAATAGTTTTGCGCTATCGGAAAATTCTGCTTCGATTGTAGGATCGTCGTCCCTAATTGTTATCAAGGTCCCTATGAGCACCTTCGCGGAGCCCCCCAGTCCCTGGCCATCCCGGCCTTCCTTCCCCCGTCCTCGTGACGCATCCCCTGTGAGTACCCGCTAATGGAATGGCTAGCCGACCCCACGGCCTGGCTAGGCCTGCTGACGCTTATCGTCCTCGAGCTGGTGCTGGGTATCGACAACCTGGTGTTCATCGCCATCCTTGCCGACAAGCTGCCGCCGCACCAGCGCGACCGCGCCCGGGTGATCGGTCTGTCGTTGGCACTGATCATGCGCCTTGGCCTGCTGGCCAGCATCTCGTGGATGGTGACCCTAACCGCGCCGCTGATCGAGGTGTTCGGCAAGACCTTCTCCGGCCGTGACCTGATCATGCTGTTCGGTGGTGTGTTCCTGTTGTTCAAGGCCACCATGGAACTGCACGAACGCCTCGAGGGCCATGTTGCCCAAAGCGGCGGCGTGACCCGCCATGCCGCGTTCTGGCCGATCGTGGCGCAGATCGTCGTGCTGGATGCGGTGTTCTCGCTGGATGCGGTGATCACCGCCGTGGGCATGGTCGAGCACTTGTCGGTGATGATGATCGCGGTGATCTTCTCCATCGGCATCATGATCGTCGCCAGCAAGCCGTTGACCCGTTTCGTCAACGCCCATCCGACAGTGATCATGCTGTGCCTGGGCTTCCTGATGATGATCGGCTTCAGCCTCACCGCCGAAGGCCTGGGCTTCCATATCCCCAAAGGCTACCTGTATGCGGCCATCGGCTTCTCGTTGCTGATCGAGCTGTTCAACCAGCTGGCCCGTGCCCGTCGCAAACGCAGTGTGCAGCAGCACCGGCCGCTGCGTGAACGCACCGCCCATGCCGTGCTGCGCCTGATGGGCGGGCGCCGGGTGGAGGCTGACGAGGTGGGCGAGGAAATCGCCGACCTGGTCGAGGGTGGCGAAGAACAGGTGGTGTTCGACCGCCGTGAGCGGGTGATGATCAGTGGTGTGCTGAATCTGGCCGAGCGGCCGATCCGCACGGTGATGACGGCCCGCGCCAAGGTCGATGCCATCGACCTGTCGCAGCCGGGCGAAGCCATCACCCAGGCGCTGGTCAACTCGCCGTACTCGCGCCTGCCGCTGATCCGTGACGGCCACATCGAGGAACCGCTGGGCTTCGTGCACAAAAAGGAGCTACTCAAGGAGCTGCTGTCCGGCAGCCAGCCCGACCTGGAAGCCCTGGCTCGTGCGCCGCTGAACCTGCTGGAGAGCTTCAGCATCCTTAATGCCCTGGAGCAGATGCGCGGGCAGTCGACGCACATCGCCTTCGTGGTCAACGAGTTCGGTGATTTCATCGGTGTGTTGACCATGACCGATATTCTCGAGTCGATTGCCGGCGAACTGCCGGACGCAAGCGAGGTGGAGGGGCCAGGTGTGATCGAGGAGGCGGACGGTTTTGTGGTCAGCGGTGCCTTGAACCTGGCCCAGGTCCAGGCGCGCACCGGCTTTGCCGCCCGTGCCACCGAGGACTACCAGACCCTGGCGGGCCTGGTGATGAGCTTGCTGGACCGCTTGCCGGTGGTGGGTGATCACCTGGCCTGGAATGGTTGGAGCATGACCGTGGTGGCGGTGGAGGAGCGCCGGGTCCGCCAGGTACGCCTTACACCGAACGCCGACGCTGGCGCAGCAGATGCTTGAAGCCCTCGAGCACCAGTACCAGCACGGCGGCCCAGATTGGCAGGTAGGTGAGCCACTGGTCGGGGCCGATGGTCTCGCCCAGTAGCAGGGCCACGCCTACCAGCAACACCGGCTCGACGTAGCTGAGCAGGCCGAACAGGCTGAACGGCAGCAGGCGGCTGGCCAGCACGTAGGCGATCAGGGCGCAGGCGCTGATCGCCCCGAGCAGCGGGATCAGGCCGTACAAGCCTGGATGCTCGGCCAGATCGGTTGCCGACAGCGGGCCCTGGATGACGAAGTACAGGGCCCAGGGCAGTAACAGGCACATGTCGCACCACAGACCGCCCAGGTGGTCGGTGCGGCAACGCCGCCGCAGGACGAAGTAGATCGGGTAGCCGATCATCACCAGCAGGGTTTCCCAGGCAAAACTGCCGTGCTGGTACAGCTCGTGGCCAACCCCCAGCGCGGCAAAGCTCACCGCGACCTTCTGCAGGCGCGACAGGCGCTCGCCATAGACCACGCGCCCGGTCAGCACCATGGCCAGCGGCAACAGGAAGTAGCCCATCGATACCTCCAGGCTGCGCCCGTGCAGCGGCGCCCAGAGGAACAGCCACAACTGCACGCCCATCAACCACGAGGTGCCGACCATGCCGAGCAACAGCAGCGGCGTGCGGCGCACCCGCCCGAGCAGCTCGCCGACCCGCTTCCAGTCCCTGGATGCCAGCATGAACAGCGTCAGGCAGGGCAGGGTCAGCAGGGTCCGCCAGCCGAAGATCTCCTCGCCGTCCAGGGGCTTGAGGAAGGAGGTATAGAAATACATCACGGCGAACAGACAGGACGCCATGACCGACGAAACAATGCCTTTTGACACGAATGCCTCGGAAAACGGGAAGTGAGCGGGTGGATCAGCCGCGCATGATCTCAGGGGCACTGTCTTGCGGCAACTGCGGGCTGCCCGGGCGAGCAGCCAGGGCCAGCAGCAGCTCGCTGGCGGGCATGGGGCGGGCGAACAGGTACCCTTGCTGGAAGTCCACGCCATGGCGCGCCAGGTAGTCGCGCTGCACCTCGGTTTCCACGCCTTCGGCGACGATGCCCAGGGCCAGCTTGGCCGACAGTTCGATGATGGTGTCGAGGATGTGCTGGGATAGGGCGTCACCGCCGATCATGGCGACGAAGCTCTGGTCGATCTTGAGGTAGTCGACGTTGAACTGACGCAGGTAATTGAGGCTGGACTGGCCGGTGCCGAAGTCGTCCAGGGCGATCATCACGCCCATGGCGTGCAATTTTTCGAACAATTCCAGGGTGATCGGCGTGGGTTCGATCAGCTTGCGTTCGGTCAGCTCCAGGGTCAGCACCACGCGCCCGGGCGGAAAGTGCTGGAGAAAGGTCTGGCAATCATCGAGCAGGCTCAGGTCGCGGCAGTGGTCTGCGGTAATGTTGATGCCGATGTGGAAACCTTCCTCCAACAGGGCCGCATGCGGGGCTAGCGCCTGGGCCGTGTGCAGCATCAGTGAGCGGGTCATGGCGACGATCTGGCCGCTGTGCTCGGCGTAAGGAATGAACAGGTCTGGGCGCACCAGTCCCTCGCGGGGGTGTTGCCAGCGCATCAGCACCTCGACCCCGGCCCAATGGTAGTCGCCCTTGCGCACCACCGGTTGGAAATACGGCACGAACTCGTCGGCATCCAAGGCCCGGTCCAGCTCGCCACGCGATGAGCTGGCCCGACGGATCTGCCAGCGACAAGCCGCGCCGGCCGCCACGCCCAGCATCAGCAGCAGGCTCAGCAGGGCGGGGTAGCGTGAGCGCATCAACGCGGTGCGCTTACCTGCGTCGTAGCCGGCGTGCACATCGAATGGGTAGCGGGTGGAAGCATGCTGCGTGGCGGCGATGGTCGCGACCGGCGGCTTGCCTTCGTGAACCTGGCCATCGCTGCCCATCCAGTGATTGCCGACATGTACCTTCACCAGGTTGTCGGCAGCGATCAGGTGCAGCGCGGTGAGCAGGTGGCGGCCATCGACCGTGGTGATCGCCCCCCGGTCGCCGCGCTCCGGCTGGCTGGCACGATATGCCAGCAGTGCATGCCCCGGGGTGACCGAGTTGCCGTTCATCAGCCACAGCTGCCCGTTGGCGTAGTCCCTGGCATTCACCGGTTCGTCGAAATTACCGTACAGCGAGGTGCAATACAGCCTGTCGTGATCGAACAGGTTGGTCGAACGCACGAAGGCGTTGCGGGTGAGCTCGATGCGCAGCTCCAGTTGCACCTCGTCGCACGGTTGCCCGGCCTTAGGCAGCAATCGATGGGCGGTCGCGGCCAGGCTGTCGAGGATCTCTTCGATATGGCCAGCTACCTCCTGAGCCGTGGCTCGACTGTCGGCCTGTAGTTCCTGTTCGGTCTGCCAGCGCATCACCGTCAGCCCGCACAGTAGCGGCAACACGCCCACGCCCCAGGGTAGCAGGGTGCGCCAACTCCAGCGGGAGGGGCGTCTGATGGTCAGGGGCATGCGCGAGGGAACCTTCTGCGGGCTGAATTGATGATGCAGAGGATAGCCGTTTGTCGGAACAACCTGCGAACTAAAGCGCGACAAACAAATTTACGCACTGTAGAATCGGGTTACGAATACAACAATAAGGTTCTCCACCTCCTGGGGAATCAAGCCCGCCGAGAATGGGTCCATATGACATACCATGGGTTCAAGCTGATCATTGGTGACTTCCTGGCCCGCAGCGTGCGCGGGATCCCGTGCTCACCACCACGCCATCTCCACATCGAAAGCCTGTAATCAACCGTTTTTCGCTGCAGATGAGGAAAAGAACATGGCAGATATCTTCGAAAACCCGATGGGCCTGGAAGGCTTCGAATTCATCGAGCTCGCCTCGCCGACCCCCGGCGTGCTGGAGCCGGTATTCCAGATTCTCGGTTTCACCAAGGTGGCTACCCACCGTTCCAAGAATGTGCACCTGTATCGCCAGGGCGGCATCAACTTGATCCTGAACAACGAACCCAAGAGCGCCGCCTCGTACTTCGCGGCCGAGCATGGTCCTTCGGTGTGCGGCATGGCATTCCGCGTGCGCAACGCCCATGAAGCCTATGCCCGCGCCCTGGAACTGGGTGCCCAGCCGGTAGAAATCGAGACCGGCCCGATGGAACTGCGCCTGCCGGCGATCAAGGGTATCGGCGGCGCGCCACTGTACCTGATCGACCGCTACGAAGAAGGCAGTTCGATCTACGACATCGACTTCAAGTTCATCGAAGGCGTGGACCGCAACCCGGTCGGCGCGGGCCTGAAGATCATCGACCACCTCACCCACAACGTCTATCGCGGGCGCATGGCCTACTGGGCCGGCTTCTACGAGAAGCTGTTCAACTTCCGCGAGATCCGTTACTTCGACATCAAGGGCGAGTACACCGGCCTGACCTCCAAGGCCATGACCGCGCCCGACGGCATGATCCGCATCCCGCTCAACGAGGAATCGTCCAAAGGGGCGGGGCAGATCGAAGAGTTCCTGATGCAGTTCAACGGCGAGGGCATCCAGCACGTGGCCTTCCTCACCGACGACCTGCTCAAGACCTGGGACGCGCTCAAGGGCTTCGGCATGCGCTTCATGACCGCGCCGCCGCAGACCTACTACGAGATGCTCGAGGAGCGCCTGCCAGGGCATGGCGAGCCGGTCGACCAGCTGCAGGCCCGCGGTATCCTGCTGGACGGTGCCTCCGAGGCCGGCGACAAGCGCCTGCTGCTGCAGATCTTCTCGGAGACCCTGCTGGGTCCGGTGTTCTTCGAGTTCATCCAGCGCAAGGGTGACGACGGCTTCGGTGAAGGCAACTTCAAGGCGCTGTTCGAGTCGATCGAGCGTGACCAGGTGCGTCGCGGCGTGTTGAGCACCGAGTAATCGGTCGAGCACACCATCGCGGGGCAAGCCCGCTCCCACGCCGGAAGGTGGCGGGAGCGGGCTTGCCCCGCGCTTTGTTGTGGTGAGCGTTTATTGTTGCCTGTTCAGGTAGCGGATCACCGCTTCGGCTACCTTGGCGCTTGATGCCGGATTCTGCCCGGTGATCAAGCTGCCGTCCTCCACCACATAGGCCGCCCACGGGTCATCCGTCTTGCTGTACTCGCCACCGCGAGCACCCAGTTCGTTCTCGGTGAGAAACGGCACCACCTTGTCCAGCTCAACCAGTTTTTCTTCGGTATTGGAAAAGCCGGTGACCCTGCGCCCTTTGAGCAGCAAGCTGTTGTCGCTGAGCTTGATATTGAGCAGACCCACCACCCCATGGCACACCGCGGCGACCGCGCCGCCGCGCTCATGGATGCGCCGTGCCAGCTCCTGCAATGGCTGGTTGTCGGGGAAGTCCCACATCACGCCGTGGCCACCGGTGTAGTAGATCGCGCTGTACTGGTCGGCCTTGACCTGGCCGGGGCTCAAGGTGGCGCCAAGGCGGTTCATGAACGCCTTGTCGTTGTACCATTGCCAGTCCAGGTCTGGCGCCATCTGCAGGCTGTGTGGGTCGATCGGTACATAGCCGCCCGCCGGGCTGACATAGTCGACGGCAAAACCCGCTTTTTGCACTGCGTCGACAAAGTGCACGGCCTCGCCCAGCCACAATCCTGTGGCGCGCTTGATATCGGGATACTTGGCGGTATTGGTCAGCACGACCAGGAGCTTCTTGTTCATGTGCGCATGCCCGTCGAATCCATGGGAAAACGTTTGGCCAGCAAGATCAAAAGCCATTTGAGCATAGCCCCCGCCACGCAATGCGCCATGGGCACGGGCGCTGTGCTAGGCTGCTGCAAAAGTCGACGCGCTACCGGGAGACGCCATGGACCAGGACACTTCCAGATTTATGCAGGCCGCCATCGACGAGGCCCGCAAGGGGCTCGAGGAAGGTGGCATTCCGATCGGCTCGGTACTGGTGCACGAGGGCAGGATCATCGGCCGTGGCCACAATCGCCGCGTGCAGCAGGGCAGTGCCATCCTGCATGGCGAGATGGATGCCCTGGAGAATGCCGGCCGACAGCCGGCCCGGGTTTACCAGCAGGCCACCCTCTATACCACCTTGTCGCCCTGCGCCATGTGCAGTGGCGCAATCCTGCTGTATGGCATCAAGCACGTGATCATCGGCGAGAACGTCACCTTCATGGGCGAAGAGCAGTTGCTCGGCGACCGCGGCGTGCGCCTTGAGGTGCATGACGATGAGACCTGCAAGGCGCTGATGCGCCGGTTCATCGAAGCCAACCCAGAGCTGTGGAACGAAGATATTGGCCACTGATTTGAACACCAGGGGCGCAGAGGTCCAGGTCATTCATCTGGCACCGCCGTCATCTTCTCTGGCCGAGGTGGGCATGCCCATCGCTGGCTTCGACTGGAGCGCGACACCGTTGGGGGCGTTGACCTCCTGGCCGCCGACCCTGCGCATCGCCGTCGACATGGTATTGATGTCACCGTTTCCCTGTGCGTTGGTCTGGGGCGCGGCCCTGACAGTCATACACAACGATGCCTACCAGGCCCTGCTCGGCGGTGCTGTCAACCACCAGGGGTGTGCCTTCGACGCGCTGTGGGAGCAATCCTGGGAGAGCATGGGGGCAACCGTTTTCAAGGTGTTGCAGGGGCAGGGTAGCCTGATCGAGGATGCCCCATTACCGGTGCATCGTGAGGGTATCGCGGCCACGGCTTGGGTCACTGGCTGCTTCTCGCCCATCCGCGACGACCAGGGTGTGGTGGCCGGGTTCCTCCACGCGCTGATCGAGACCACTGCCAGTGTCGGCGCCAGCCGCGAGTGGCGCGAGCTGGCGCAGTCCTTCGAAGCGCGCCTGACGCAGTACCTGGGCGACCCGGAACATACCTGGCAGTTGTCGCCCGATGTGATGCTGATACTCGAGGCCGATCTGCGCGTGCGCACAGCCAACCCTGCCTGGGATCGGCTTCTGGGCTGGGGTGAGGCAGCGCAGTTGCGAGTCACCCTGCCCGAGTTGTTCCATCCCGCGGACCGTACCGAAGCGCAGCTGGCGCTGATGGCGCTTGTCCAGGGGCGCGGCGCGCCGCCCTTCGAGGGGCGGGTTCGCCATAGCGACGGCCATTACTGCTGGTTCCGTTGGATCGGCAACGCTAATCAGGCATTGCCGACGCTGGTGGGGAGGGACATCACCGAGGACCGCAATGCGGTCCAGCGCCTGGCCGAGGCGGCAGTGCGCGACAGCCAGTGCATGGAGGGCGTTGTAAAGGTGGCGGGCGGGTTGGCACACGAAATGAACAACGTACTGTCCGGCGTCGGTAGCAGCCTGGAATTGCTCGAGCGACGCCTCGCCCAAGGGCGGATGGACCGCGTGGAAGAGTATGTGCGGATGGCCCGGGAATGCGCCCAGCGAGCCATCGGCCTGACCCAGAACCTGCTGGCCTTTGCGCGTAGCCAACCCTTGTCGCCCAATCCACTGAACATCAACCACCTGTTGCGGGACGCAGAGCCGATAATGCGTCAGACCCTGGGCTGCGAGATAGACCTGAACATGCAGCTGGATGTGGCGCCCTGGCCTTTACAGGTCGACCCGGATACGTTGCGCAACGCCCTCCTGCATCTGTGCAGCAACGCACGCGATGCCTGCCTGGGCAAGGGCAGGTTGATGATCCGCACCGCCAACGAACGGATGGCACTGCCCTGCGAAGGGGCGGCAGCCTTGCTGCCGGGGGACTATGTCATGCTGCAGGTCGAGGACGATGGCCATGGCATGAGTCGCGAGGACCTGGCAAGGGTATTTGAACCGTTCTTCACCACCAAGCCCCTGGGGCAGGGGGCAGGCCTGGGGCTGCCCATGGTGCATGGCTTCGTGCAGCAGTCGGGCGGCCAGATGTGGATCGAGTCGACGATCGACCAGGGTACCCGGGTCGTGATGATGTTCCCACGCTACCAGGGGATATTGCCGGAGAGTCCCGCTCGGGATGCACTGCCGCCACAGGTCCAGGGTGAACGATTGTTGCTGGTCGATGATGAAGAAAACCTGCGTGGCCTGATAAGGGAGGCGCTGGTCGATTGCGGCTTCGAGGTGTGTGCCGTGCCCGATGCCAACAGCGCGCTGGGGCAGTTCAGGCATGCAGGGCCGTTTGATCTGGTGATCACCGATATCGGTCTGCCGGGGGGCTTCAGTGGCCGCCAGGTGGCCAAGGCGCTGCGCATGATCGAGCCCGAACAGAAGATCCTGTTCATCACTGGCTTCACCGCCGATCCGGTGGAGCAGGCCCTGCTCGACCAGCCGGGCACGGCATTGATGTTCAAGCCGTTCTCGCTGCAGAAGCTGGTGGTGCAGATTCAGCACATGCTGCAGGCCTGAGGCCGGCGATCACAGCCCCTGCTGCAGGAAAGGGTCGTCCGGGTTCTGCCGCTCCAGCTCGGCCAGCAGGACCTGGACATTCTGCAATTGGCCGGTTTCCTTCCAGTACTCGATCAGCAGTACCCGCACCCGGCGATTGGCCGGTTGGCGGTTGAGCACGGTTTCCAGCTGCTTTTGCGCGGCATTGAGCTGTTCCAGCTGGTGCAGGGTGATGGCCAGGGTGTAGCGATAATCGTTGTTTTCCGGTTCCAGCTCGACAGCCCGCGAGAGGGCAAGCAGGGCGTATTCCTGCTGCTCATGGCGAGTCAGCCACAGGCCCAGTTCGTATTGCAGGAACGCGGAATCCGGGCGTAGCGCCAGGGCCTTGGCGAGCACCTCGCGGGAGGCGTCGTGCTGGCCCTGTTGCTCCAGCAGGCGAACCTGGGTGGCCAGGGCGTCCAGGCCTTCAGGGGCCACGGCCAGGCTACGCCGCAGGGCCCTGGAGGCTGCCTCGTAGGCTTGTTCATGCATGTATAGCCGGGCCAGGTGCAGCTGGGCGGCGGCGTCGTCGGGCTGTTGCTCCAAGGTCTGCTCGTACTGCTCCAGGGCATCCTGCAAGGGGCCGAAGTACAGGCCGATGGCGTCGGGGTCGAGACCCAGCAGAGCGTCCACCGCGGCGAAGCGCACGCTTTGCTCGTCATCTTCCAGCAATGGGCCCAGCACCAGGCTGCGCTGGGCCGCCGGCAACAGCCGGCGGATACTGGTAATGGCGGCGCGGCGGACCAATGGGTCGGCGTGCTCGAGGTCCTGGCTGGCCAGTTTCAACGCCTGTGGCGAGGGGTAATTGGGTAGTTCGGCATGCAGCGCGGCGCGGCGGATGGGTGGCAGGTCGTCACGCTGCAACTGCTGGTACAGCACCCGCGCGGCGCCCGGCAGGCCATCGTGTGCCTGGCGCAGGGCCTTGGCGTAGCTGTGGGGCGGCAGGCTGGGCGGTGCGGGTTGGCGGTCACGCCACAGGTAACCGATCGACGCGGGCAGCACTAACAACAGCAACAGGGCGATCAGGAGAGGGCGACGTGTGGGCATCTCGCGGTCCGGGGTGGCGGTACGGCAGAGCTTGGGGCAGGCAGGTGGCAATTGCAACGATCAGGGTGCGATCCAGGGGTGGTATCAAGCTGTTGGGCGGCGGCGCTTGGCAAAATCCGTGGGCTGCGGGTTCGGTCTTGCAAACCTGCAGGGTTTCCTTGCACATCGGTGATGTTCCTCGTGGCGCTCTGCGGGTATCCTCGGCTGAGCCTTTCCTGAACTGTCCTGATTTCCAAGGAGCTGCACGCTGTGTTCAAACATGTCGATGCCTATGCCGGCGACCCGATCCTCTCGTTGATGGAAACCTTCAAGGCCGACCCGCGGGCCGCCAAGGTCAACCTGAGTATCGGCCTGTACTACGACGAAGCCGGCGTGGTGCCGCAGCTGGCGGCGGTGGCCGAGGTGGAGAAACGCCTGGCCGGCCAGCCCCATGAAGCCTCGCTGTACCTGCCGATGGAAGGCCTGGCCGCCTACCGCCAGGCGATCCAGGCGCTGCTGTTCGGTGCCGAGCACCCGGCCGTCGCCGCTGGCCGCGTGGCCACCGTGCAGACCGTCGGCGGCTCGGGCGCCCTGAAAGTCGGTGCCGACTTCCTCAAGCGTTACTTCCCAGGCTCCGAGGTGTGGGTGAGCAATCCGACCTGGGACAACCACCGGGCAATCTTCGAAGGCGCGGGCTTCAAGGTGCACACCTACCCGTACTTCGACCCGGACACCCGCGGCGTCGACTTCGCCGGCATGCTGGCCAGCCTGCAGGCCTTGCCGCAGAACAGCGTGGTCCTGCTGCATCCGTGCTGCCACAACCCCACCGGCGTCGACCTGGACCAGCAGCAGTGGCAGCAGGTGGTCGAGGTGGTCAAGGCGCGCCAGTTGATCCCGTTCCTCGATATCGCCTACCAGGGCTTCGGCGAAGGCCTGGTCGAAGACGCCTATGCGATCCGCGAAATGGCCCGTGCCGGCGTGCCTTGCCTGGTCAGCAACTCGTTCTCGAAGATCTTCTCGCTGTATGGCGAGCGGGTAGGGGGCTTGTCGGTGGTCTGCGACGATGCCGCCACCGCTTCCAGCGTGCTTGGCCAGCTCAAGGCCACCGTGCGCCGCAACTACTCCAGCCCGCCCGCTTTCGGCGCCCAGCTGGTGGCCGGCGTGCTCGGTGACGCCGTGCTCAACGCGCAATGGGCCGCAGAGGTGGAAGTAATGCGCAAGCGCATCCTCGATATGCGCCAGGGCCTGGTCGACCTGCTCGGCGAGCTGCTGCCAGGCCAGGACTTCCAATTCTTCCTGCGCCAGCGCGGCATGTTCAGCTATACCGGCTTCAGCGTCGAACAGGTGCGCCGTCTGCGTGACGAATTCGGCGTGTACTTGATCGACAGCGGCCGGGTGTGCATGTCCGGGCTGCGTCCGGCCAACCTGCGCCAGGTTGCCGAGGCATTTGCCGCCGTGCACAAGGGCTGACATCGGCGCTGGCCGAACTGGCTTTATCGCGGGGCAAATCGCATCGGCGCACCGATGCGACTTGCCCCGCGATTGTTTTTGCAACCCGAAAACCCGCTTTCTTGTAAAGACAAGTGCAACCGTCCCTCGGGCGGGGCTTCCCCAAGTGCAACCTTTGCATGCACAATCGCGCCCCTCTTCCCCGGTTGAGTTGGGCGAATCGTCTATTTCGCCATTCTCAGCCTGTTGCAGTCTTGCGAGTGGAGCTTCACCCGGAATGAATGAGCAGGCCCCAAGCGTTGAACAACGCTTTGTAGAATCGACCCCCGCCACCCTCGGTAGCTGGTCGCGTCAAGACACCACCTGGATGCTGGGCCTGTTCGGCACGGCCATCGGCGCCGGAACCCTGTTCCTGCCCATCAACGCCGGCCTTGGCGGTTTCTGGCCGCTGCTGGTCCTGGCCTTGCTGGCCTTCCCCATGACCTACTTCGCCCACCGCGGGCTGACCCGTTTCGTGCTCTCGGGCAGCAAGGGCGGCGATATCACCGACGTGGTCGAGGAGCATTTCGGCATCACCGCCGGTGCGCTGATCACTGTCCTGTACTTCTTCGCCATCTTCCCGATCCTGCTGATCTACAGCGTGGCGCTGACCAACACCGTCAGCAGCTTCATGGAGCACCAGTTGCATATCGCGCCGCCGCCGCGTGCGATCCTGTCGTTCGTGCTGATCCTCGGCCTGCTGGCCATCGTGCGCTGCGGTGAACAGGCCACGGTCAAGGTCATGAGCCTGCTGGTGTACCCGTTCATCGTTGCCCTGGCGCTGCTGGCCCTGTACCTGGTGCCGCACTGGACCGGCGGCATCCTCGACACCGCTACCCAGGTGCCGTCCGGCTCGGCCTTCCTGCACACCGTGTGGCTGGCCATTCCGGTGATGGTGTTCTCGTTCAACCACTCGCCGATCATCTCGGCCTTTGCCGTTGATCAGAAGCGCCGCTACGCCGAGCACGCCGACGAGCGCAGCGGCCAGATCCTGCGCCGCGCCCATCTGCTGATGGTGCTGATGGTGCTGTTCTTCGTGTTCAGCTGCGTGCTGACCCTGAGCAGCGCCCAGCTGGCTGAAGCCAAGGCGCAGAACCTGTCGATCCTGTCCTACCTGGCCAACCACTTCGAGCAGCCGGCCATCGCCTTCGCCGCGCCGCTGATCGCCTTCATCGCCATCGCCAAGTCGTTCCTGGGTCACTACATCGGTGCCAGCGAAGGCCTCAAGGGCATGATCGTCAAGTCCGGCATGCGCCCAGGCGCCAAGGCCCTGGACCGCATCGTTGCCGCGCTGATGCTGGTGGTGTGCTGGATCGTCGCCACCCTCAACCCGAGCATCCTGGGCATGATCGAATCCCTTGGCGGCCCGATCATCGCCGTGCTGCTGTTCCTGATGCCGATGTACGCCATCCGCCGCGTGCCATCGATGCGCAAGTACAGCGGTGCGCTGTCCAACGTGTTCGTGGTGGTGGTCGGCCTGGTGGCCTTGACCTCGGTGGTGTACGGCCTGCTGGCCTGATGCATCGCTGAAAGCAATATGCCCGGATGGCTTGTCGCGATCCGGGCATTTTTTTGTCCACAAGAATTGTCTGGCAATGCAACAATTTCATGTTTGGTTATAGGCACTTGCGCGGCTTCGTGCTTAACTCGAGGTCTTTTTCCAAACCCGCATAAGGATTTCCGCCATGGCTCAAGTGACTCTCAAAGGCAACCCGGTTCAAGTCAGCGGTGAACTGCCGAAGCAAGGCGCCGCGGCACCTGCCTTCTCCCTGGTCGCTGGCGATCTGTCGAACAAGTCGCTTGCCGACTTCGCCGGCAAGCGCAAGGTGCTGAACATCTTCCCAAGCGTCGACACCCCGACCTGCGCCACTTCGGTGCGCAAGTTCAACACCCAGGCCAATGACGTGGCCAACACCGTGGTGCTGTGCATCTCCGCCGACCTGCCGTTCGCCCAGGCGCGCTTCTGCGGCGCTGAAGGCCTGGAGAACGTGAAGAACCTGTCGACCCTGCGTGGCCGCGAGTTCCTGGAAAACTACGGCGTGGCCATCGCCGATGGCCCGCTGGCCGGCCTGGCCGCCCGCGCCGTGGTGGTGCTGGACGAAAACGACAAGGTGCTGCACAGCGAGCTGGTGGGCGAAATCGCCGACGAGCCGAACTACGAGGCGGCGCTGGCTGTCTTGAAGTAAGTGTTCGCCGGCTTGCCGGCGAACCAGGTAACACCCGGTAACGGCCTGGACCCTGTTCCAGGCCGTTTTCATTTAAAGTTCACGCCTTTGCCAACGTCAGCCGAAGGTAAAGCACTGGTAAAGCCCCTTTGCTAAAACGATGCCAGTGCTTATCGTTCACGCTCTCCACGCCGTCATTCTCTGAACAAGGTTCGTTCGACCCATGCAAGCCTCCAATTCCCGTTCCCCTCGTCGCTGGCTGTTCGGCCTGCTGATCCTGCTGCTGGTGGCCCTGCTGGCCTGGTGGCTGTGGCCCGCAACGACCGCCCATAATGAGAGTGGCGGGCATCGCCCGGGCAAAGGCATGGGCGGCCGGCCGGGCTTCGGCGCCTCCACCGAAGCGGTGCCGGTGCGCGTCGAGCCTGCGCGGGTGGGTGACTTCCCGCTGTACTACAAGGCCCTTGGCACCGTGACCGCGACCAACACGGTCAACGTGCGCAGCCGGGTGGCCGGCGAACTGGTCAAGATCCACTTCAAGGAAGGCCAGCAAGTCAAGGCCGGCGACCTGCTCGCCGAGATCGACCCGCGTAGCTACCGCATCGCCCTGCAGCAGGCCGAAGGCACCCTGGCGCAGAACCAGGCGCAACTGAAGAACGCCCAGGTCGACCTGGCCCGTTATAAAGGTCTGTATGCCGAAGACAGCATCGCCAAGCAGACCCTGGACACCGCCGAGGCACAGGTCGGGCAATTCCAGGGGCTGGTCAAGACCAACCAGGCGCAGGTCAACGATGCCCGCCTGAACCTGGAGTTCACCCAGATCCGTGCGCCGATCAGCGGTCGCCTGGGCCTGCGCCAGCTGGACCTGGGCAACCTGGTCGCCGCCAACGACACCACGGCGCTGGTGATCATCACCCAGACCGAGCCGATCAGCGTTGCCTTCACCTTGCCGGAAACCCAGCTCGACACCGTGCTCGCCCGCTACCGCAGCGGCGCCAGCCTGCCGGTCGAGGCCTGGGATCGTGGCGACCAGAAGCTGCAGTCCACTGGCGTGCTGGGCAGCCTCGACAACCAGATCGACACCGCCACCGGCACCCTGAAGTTCAAGGGCACCTTCCAGAACACCGACCATGCGCTGTTCCCCAACCAGTTCGTCAATGTGCGCCTGCTGGCCGACACCCTGAAGCAGGTGGTGCTGGCCCCGGCCGCGGCCATCCAGTTCGGCAATGACGGCACCTTCGCCTATGTGGTCAACGCCGAGAGCACGATCAACATCCGCCCGCTCAAGGTCGGTGCCAGCGATGGCGAGAACAGCGTGATCCTCGAGGGCCTGGCCGCCGGTGACCGCCTGGTGCTGGAAGGCACCGACCGCCTGCGCGAAGGCTCCAAGGTGGAGGTGGTCGAAGACAGTTCGCAAGTGCCGACCACCCCCGGCCAGCACCTGCAGGGGCAGGGCGCCAAGGGCTCGGCGCAGACCGGTGAACCAGGCTCCAAGGCGGGCGCATGAACCTCTCGCGCCTGTTCATCCTGCGGCCGGTCGCCACCACGCTGAGCATGCTGGCCATCGTCCTGGCCGGCCTGATCGCCTACAAGCTGCTGCCGGTGGCGGCCTTGCCTCAGGTCGATTACCCGACCATCCGCGTCATGACCCTGTACCCCGGCGCCAGCCCCCAGGTGATGACCAGCGCCGTCACCGCGCCACTGGAGCGTCAGTTCGGGCAGATGCCGGGCCTCGAGCAGATGGCCTCGACCAGCTCCGGCGGCGCTTCGGTGCTGACCCTGCGTTTCAACCTCGACATGAACATGGATGTCGCCGAACAGCAGGTACAGGCCGCGATCAACGCCGCCAGCAACCTGCTGCCCAGCGACCTGCCGGCGCCGCCGGTGTACAACAAGGTCAACCCGGCCGACACACCGGTGCTGACCCTGGCCATTTCCTCCAAGACCATGCCGCTGCCCAAGCTCAACGACCTGGTCGATACCCGCGTGGCGCAGAAAATCGCCCAGATCAGCGGCGTCGGCATGGTCAGTATCGCCGGTGGCCAGCGCCAGGCGGTGCGTATCAAGGTCAACGTCGACGCCCTGGCGGCCAACGGCCTCAACCTGGACGACGTGCGCACCCTGATCGGCGCCTCCAACGTCAACCAGCCCAAGGGCAACTTCGATGGCCCGACCCGGGTGTCGATGCTCGACGCCAACGACCAGCTACGCTCGCCGGCCGAGTACGCCAATCTCATCCTCAAGTACAACAATGGCGCGCCGCTGCGCCTGAGGGACGTCGCCGAGATCGTCGACGGCGCCGAGAACGAGCGCCTGGCCGCCTGGGCCAACCAGAACGAGGCGGTACTGCTGAACATCCAGCGCCAGCCCGGCGCCAACGTCATCGAAGTGGTCGACCGGATCAAGGAGCTGCTGCCGTCGATCACCGACAACCTGCCGGCGGGCCTCGACGTCAGTGTCCTCACCGACCGTACCCAGACCATCCGCGCCGCCGTGCGCGACGTGCAGCACGAGTTGCTGTTCGCCATTGCCCTGGTGGTGATGGTGACCTTCCTGTTCCTGCGTCGGGTCTCGGCCACGATCATCCCGTCGATCGCCGTGCCGCTGTCGCTGATCGGCACCTTCGGGGTGATGTACCTGGCCGGCTTCTCGGTCAACAACCTCACGCTGATGGCCCTGACCATCGCCACCGGTTTCGTGGTGGACGATGCCATCGTCATGCTGGAAAACATCTCCCGGCATATTGAAGAGGGCGAGACACCGCTGCAGGCCGCGCTCAAGGGCGCGAAACAGATCGGTTTCACCCTGATCTCGCTGACCTTCTCGCTGATCGCGGTATTGATCCCGCTGCTGTTCATGGCCGACGTGGTCGGGCGGCTGTTCCGCGAGTTCGCCATCACCCTGGCGGTGGCCATCCTGATTTCCCTGGTGGTGTCGCTGACCTTGACGCCGATGATGTGCGCCCGGCTGCTCAAGCGTGAACCAAAGGAAGAGGAGCAGGGCCGCTTCTACCGTGCCAGCGGCGCCTGGATCGACTGGCTGATCAAGCACTACGCCAGTGCCCTGACCTGGGTGCTCAAGCGCCAGCCGTTGACGCTGCTGGTGGCCGTGGCAACCCTGGCGCTGACCGTGGTGCTCTACCTGATGGTGCCCAAGGGCTTCTTCCCGGCCCAGGACACCGGGGTGATCCAGGGTATTTCCGAGGCACCGCAGTCGACTTCGTTCGCCGCCATGAGTCAACGCCAGCAGGCCCTGACCGAGGTGATCCTGCAGGACCCGGCGGTGCAGAGCCTGTCTTCGTATATCGGTGTGGATGGTGACAACGCCACCCTCAACAGCGGCCGCCTGCTGATCAACCTCAAGCCCCATGGTGAGCGCGACGTGACGGCAGCCGAGGTGATCAGCCGGTTGCAGCCGCAGCTCGACAAGCTGGTCGGCATCCGCCTGTTCATGCAGCCGGTGCAGGACCTGAGCATCGAGGATCGGGTCAGCCGCACCCAGTACCAGTTCAGCCTCAGCTCGCCGGATGCCGACATGCTTGCCGAGTGGAGCGGCAAGCTGGTGCAGGCACTGAAGGACCGCCCGGAACTGCAGGACGTGGCCAGCGACCTGCAGGACAAGGGCCTGCAGGTGTACCTGGTGATCGACCGCGACATGGCCAGCCGCCTCGGCATCACCGTGGCGCAGATCACCAACGCCCTGTACGACGCCTTCGGCCAGCGGCAGATCTCGACCATCTATACCCAGGCCAGCCAGTACCGCGTGGTGCTGCAGTCGCAGACCGCGGCCAACCTCGGCCCGCAGGCCCTGGAGGCGGTCCACGTCAAGGCCGCCGACGGCGGCCAGGTGCGCCTGTCGGCCCTGGCGCGCATCGAGCAGCGCCAGGCCCAGCTGGCCATCTCGCACATCGGCCAGTTCCCGGCGGTGATGATGTCGTTCAACCTGGCCCATGGCGCGTCCCTGGGCGAGGCGGTCAAGGTGATCGAGCAGGTGCAGCAGGACATCGGCATGCCGATCGGCGTGCAGACCCGTTTCCAGGGCGCCGCCGAGGCGTTCCAGGCCTCGCTTTCGAGTACCTTGCTGCTGATCCTTGCCGCCGTGGTGACCATGTACATCGTGCTCGGCGTGCTCTACGAGAGCTACATCCACCCGGTGACCATCCTCTCGACGTTGCCTTCGGCGGCGGTAGGGGCGTTGCTTGCGCTGCTGCTGAGCGGCAACGACCTGGGCATGATCGCCATTATCGGCATCATCCTGCTGATCGGCATCGTCAAGAAGAACGCGATCATGATGATCGACTTCGCCCTCGAGGCCGAGCGCCATCAAGGCATGAGCCCGAGTGATGCGATCTACCAGGCGGCGCTGCTGCGCTTCCGGCCGATCCTGATGACCACCCTGGCCGCGCTGTTCGGCGCGGTGCCGCTGATGCTCGCCACCGGTTCCGGCGCCGAGCTGCGCCAGCCGCTGGGCCTGGTGATGGTCGGCGGCCTGTTGGTGAGTCAGGTGCTGACCCTGTTCACCACGCCGGTCATCTACCTGTACTTCGACCGCCTGGCACGTCGCTGGCGCCCGGTTGACGATGCGCGGCAGGCCGAAGCATGAACCTGTCCGGACCGTTCATTCGCCGGCCCGTGGCCACCATGCTGCTGAGCCTGGCGATCATGCTGCTGGGTGGGGTGAGTTTCGGCCTGCTGCCGGTGTCGCCACTGCCGCAGATGGATTTCCCGGTGATCGTGGTGCAGGCCAGCCTGCCTGGCGCCAGCCCCGAGGTCATGGCGTCCACCGTGGCCACGCCGCTGGAGCGCAAGCTCGGCGCCATTGCCGGCGTCACTACCCTGACCAGCAGTTCCAACCAGGGCTCGACCCGGGTGATCATCGGCTTCGAGCTGGGCCGCGACATCGATGGCGCGGCACGCGAGGTGCAGGCAGCGATCAACGCCACTCGCAACCTGCTGCCCAGCGGCATGCGCAGCATGCCCACCTACAAGAAGATCAACCCGTCCCAGGCGCCGATCATGGTGCTGTCACTGACCTCGCAGGTGCTGTCCAAGGGCAAGCTGTACGACCTGGCCGACACCATCCTGTCCCAGAGCCTGTCGCAGGTCAGCGGGGTTGGGGAAGTGCAGATCGGCGGCAGTTCGCTGCCGGCGGTGCGCATCGAGCTCGAGCCGCAGTTGCTCAACCAGTACGGCCTGTCCCTGGACGATGTGCGCACCGCCGTGGCCAATGCCAACCAGCGCCGGCCCATGGGCTTCGTCGAGGACAGCGAGCGCAACTGGCAGGTGCGCGCCAACGACCAGCTGGAGCAGGCCGAGGACTACAAACCCATCGTCATCCGCCAGCAGAATGGCTCGATCCTGCGCCTGTCGGACGTGGCCAAGGTCAGCGATGGCGTGGAGAACCGCTACAACAGCGGCTTCTTCAACGACGAGAGCGCGGTGCTGCTGGTGGTCAACCGCCAGACCAACGCCAACATCATCCAGACCGTCGAGCAGATCAAGGCAGAGCTGCCGGCGTTGCAGTCGCTGCTGCCGGCCAGCGTCAAGCTCAACGTGGCCATGGACCGCTCGCCGGTGATCAAGGCCACCCTGAAGGAGGCCGAGCACACCTTGCTGATCGCCGTGGTGCTGGTGATCCTGGTGGTCTACCTGTTCCTCGGCAACTTCCGCGCCTCGCTGATTCCGAGCCTGGCGGTGCCAGTGTCGCTGGTGGGCACCTTCGCGGTCATGTACCTGTGCGGATTCTCGCTGAACAACCTGTCGCTGATGGCGCTGATCCTTGCCACCGGCCTGGTGGTGGACGATGCCATCGTGGTGCTGGAGAACATCTCCCGGCATATCGAGAAAGGCGAGAGCCCGATGCGGGCCGCCTACAAGGGCGCGCAGGAGGTCGGTTTCACCCTGCTGTCGATGAACGTCTCGCTGGTGGCGGTGTTCGTCTCCATCCTGTTCATGGGCGGGATCGTGCGCGGGTTGTTCAAGGAGTTCTCGATCACCCTGGCGGCGGCGATCATCGTCTCGCTGGTGGTGTCGCTGACGCTGACGCCGATGCTCTGCTCGCGCTGGCTGAAGGTACATGGCCCGCAGCAGCAGACCCGCCTGCAACGCTGGAGCGACCGTATCCACCAGCGCATGGTCGCCGGCTACGACCGGAGCCTGGGCTGGGCGCTGCGCCACAGGCGCCTGACCCTGCTCAGCCTGCTGGCCACCATCGTGCTCAACATCGCGTTGTACGTGGTGGTACCCAAGACCCTGATGCCGCAGCAGGACACCGGCCAGCTGCAAGGCTTCATCCGCGGCGACGACGGCCTGTCGTTCACCGTGATGCAGCCGAAGATGGAAATCTACCGCCGCGCTCTGCTCGCGGACCCGGCCGTGGAGAGCGTCGCCGGCTTCATTGGCGGCAACAGCGGCACCAACAACGCCTTCGTGCTGGTGCGCCTGAAGCCGATCGGCGAGCGCAAGGAGAATGCGCAGAAGGTGATCGATCGCCTGCGCAAGGACTTGCCGAAGATCCCTGGCGGGCGTCTGTACCTGATGGCTGACCAGGACCTGCAACTCGGTGGCGGCGGTCGCGACCAGACCACCTCGCAGTACCTTTATACCCTGCAGAGCGGCGATCTGGCCGCTCTGCGCGAGTGGTTCCCCAAGGTCACCGCCGAACTGCGCAAACTGCCCGAGCTGACCGCCATCGACGCTCACGACGGCGCCGGCACCCAGCAGGTGACCCTGGTGGTCGACCGTGACCAGGCCAAGCGCCTGGGCATCGACATGGATATGGTCACCGCAGTGCTCAACAACGCCTACAGCCAGCGGCAGATCTCGACCATCTACGACAGCCTCAACCAGTACCAGGTGGTGCTGGAGATCAACCCGAAATACGCCTGGGACCCAAGTACCTTGGAGCAAGTGCAGGTGATCACTGCCGATGGCGCCCGGGTGCCGCTGTCCACCTTCGCCCGCTACGAGAACAGCCTGGCCAACGACCGCGTCAGCCACGAAGGGCAGTTCGCCTCCGAGGACATCTCGTTCGATGTCGCCGAAGGCTACAGCCCAGACCAGGCCCTGGCCGCGCTGGAGCGGGCAGTGGCCAAGCTCGGCCTGCCCGAGTCGGTGATCGCCAAGCTCGGTGGCGATGCCGACGCCTTCACCAAGACCGCCGAAGGCCAGCCGTTCATGATTCTTGGCGCCCTGGTGCTGGTATACCTGGTGCTGGGCATTCTCTATGAGAGCTACATCCACCCACTGACGATCCTCTCCACTCTGCCTTCGGCCGGGGTCGGCGCCTTGTTGGCGCTGTACCTGACCGGTGGCGAATTCAGCCTGATCTCGCTGCTGGGGCTGTTTCTGCTGATCGGCGTGGTGAAGAAGAACGCCATCCTGATGATCGACCTGGCCCTGCAGCTGGAGCGCCATGAAGGCCTGTCGCCGGAGGAGTCGATCCGCCGTGCCTGCCTGCTGCGCCTGCGGCCGATTCTGATGACCACCCTGGCCGCAATCCTCGGCGCGCTGCCGCTGCTGCTCAGCCGCGCCGAGGGCGCCGAGATGCGTCAGCCGCTGGGCCTGACCATCATCGGCGGCCTGGTGTTCAGCCAGATCCTCACCCTCTACACCACGCCTGTGGTCTACCTGTACCTCGATCGCCTGCGCCACCGGTTCAACCGCTGGCGCGGCGTGCGCACCGACGCTGCCCTGGATACCCCGCTATGAACTTTGCCCATACCCGAATCCATCGCGCCCTCAGGCTGCTGACCCAAGGGCGCGGCTCGCGCCTGGTCAGCGCCGGGTTGTGCGTGGCCATGCTCAGCGCCTGTACCTTGAGCCCGGACTATCACCGCCCGGAGATCAGCACTCCGGCGCAGTTCAAGCAGGCCCAGGGCTGGACCCAGGCCAACCCGTCCGATGCCATCGCCCGCGGGGCGTGGTGGGAGCTGTATGGCGACAAACAGCTCGATGCCCTGGTGGAAGAGCTCAACCGCAGCAACCAGACGGTGGCGCAGTACGAGGCGCAGTACCGCCAGGCCCAGGCACTGGTGCGCAGCAGCCGCGCCGCGCTGTTCCCCTCGTTGAACCTCACCGCTGGCAAGAACCGTTCGGCCCAGGGCACCGGGAGCTCCAGCTCGAGCCTGTCGAACAACAGCAGCGGCATCCGCAACACCTACAACGCGCAACTCGGCGTGAGCTGGGAGATCGACCTGTGGGGCAAGCTGCGTGAAGCCATGAACGCCAACGAAGCCAGTGCCGACGCCAGCTTGGCCGATATGGCGGCCATTCGCCTGAGCCAGCAGTCGGAACTGGTGCAGAATTACCTGCAACTGCGGGTGATCGACGCGCAGAAACGCTTGCTCGAGGCCACGGTAGCGGCCTATGAGCGGTCGTTGAAGATGAACGAGAACCAGTACCGCGCCGGGGTTGCCGGGCCGGATGCCGTAGCCCAGGCGCGTACCCAGCTCAAGAGCACCCAGGCCGACCTGATCGACCTGGCCTGGCAGCGCGCGCAGTACGAGAACGCCATTGCCGTGTTGATGGGCAAGGCACCGGCCGACTTCGCCCTGGCGGCGACCCGCGACATTCCGGCGTTGCCGCAGGTGCCGGTGTCGCTACCGTCGCAGTTGCTCGAGCGCAGGCCCGACATCGCCTCGGCCGAGCGCAAGGTCATGGCGGCCAACTCCAATATCGGCGTCTCCCGGGCAGCGTACTTCCCCGACCTGTCCCTGAGCATGAATGGCGGGTACTCCAGTAGCAGTTTCAACAACTGGATCGAGCTGCCCAACCGCTACTGGTCCGTCGGCCCGCAGTTGGCGTTGACGCTGTTCGATGCCGGCAAGCGCAGCGCCGAGGTGGACCGCACCGTGGCGGTGTACGACCAGACCGTGGCGCAGTACCGGCAGACGGTGCTGGATGGCTTCAAGGAGGTGGAGAACTATCTGGTGCAGCTCAAGGTGTACGGCGACGAAGCCGTTGTCCGGCAGGAAGCGCTCGAGGCGGCGCGGGAGTCGTTGCGCTTGACCGAGAACCAGTACAAGGCCGGGTTGATCGGTTACCTGGACGTGGTGAACGTGCAGACCACGGCGCTGAGCAGTGAACGCAGCGTGTTGACGCTGTTGCAGGGGCGGCTGGTGGCGAGCGTGCAGTTGATCGCGGCGCTGGGCGGTGGCTGGGATGCCCGGACGGAGTTGGCCGAGCAGTGACCTGCTGTTGGTGACTTTGCCCGTGACGCTGTACCGCATCACAGTTCGCCACATGGCACGTGGCGTTCGGCCATTTCTCGTGCAAACTGTGTAAGGCCACGTCGTCGGTGGCGTAATCCATTGCACGAGGAGCGCCATGAGCGGACGTTGTCTGGGCCTGTCTGTGTGGTTGTCGTGCCTGCTGGCCGTGGTTCCACTGCGCGGCTTTGCCGCGGACAACTGCCAGCACCTCACCGCCACCGGCAACCCGGAGTACCCACCTTATCTCTGGCGCGACCCGCATAACCCCGCGCAACTGATCGGCGCCAATGCCGACTTGCTGAAGCAGGTGGCCAAGGACCTCGGCCTGGTGGTGGATGTGATGTATGTCGGGCCGTGGTCCAGGGCGCAGGAGGAAGTGAGCAGCGGACGCATCGACATGCTGGCCGGCTACTTTCGCACCCAGGCGCGCGAACTGCTGACCGACTTCATCAGCCCGCCATTCCTGTTCAATTCCAGTGTGGTCTGGGTGCGCAAGGGCGAAGGCTTCGCCTACAGCGACTGGTCCGACCTGAAAGGGCGACGTGGCGGGACGCTGGTCAACAACAGCCATGGCCAGGCGTTCGACGACTACGCCCGGGCGCAGCTCGACCTCGAAGCGGTGCCCAGCGTTACCCAGGCTTTCCAGAAGCTGCTGCTCAAGCGCAGCGACTATGTGATCTTCGAGCAGTACCCCGGCATGGCCCTGGCGCGCGCGCTGGGCAAGGAAAAGGAACTGGAGGTACTTGAGCCGCCGGTGTCCAGCGAAGGGCTGTACCTGGCGCTGTCGCACAAATCGGGTTGCAACCAGCCGGCGCTGCGCGAAGCGCTGGCGCGCAAGATGCGGGAGCTGGTGGCGGGGCCCTTGCCCGAGAAACTGGTGGCCGAGAACCTGGAGCGCTGGCAGCGTCAGCAGGCCGGCAAGTGAAGCGATTGCGTCATTAGTCGGCACCCTGTCCGATGCCTTTGATCTAAGGCCACGTTCTCTTGGGCCTATGCTGTTGTGGCGAAACCCCATCCTTGTTTTCTCGCGAAGGTATTCTCATGAGCCAGCCTACTGTCGTGCTTGTACACGGTTTTTGGGGCGGGGCCGCCCACTGGGGAAAGGTGATTGTCGAGCTGGCGCGCAAGGGCATCAAAGACGTGCGCGCCGTGGAGCTGCCTCTGACGTCCTTGGCCGACGATGCCGAACGCACCCGCAAGATGGTGGCGCAGGCGCCAGGCGAGGTG
This sequence comes from Pseudomonas sp. FW305-96, assembly GCF_058783825.1. Lineage (NCBI taxonomy): Bacteria > Pseudomonadati > Pseudomonadota > Gammaproteobacteria > Pseudomonadales > Pseudomonadaceae > Pseudomonas > Pseudomonas sp. FW305-96. The sequence goes on along the minus strand of NZ_JBYSYW010000025.1, from coordinate 15,219 downwards.
CTGCTGGTAGGGCACTCTTACGGTGGGGCGGTAATCACCGAGGCCGGCAACGCCGCGAACGTGAAGGGACTGGTCTTTATCGCGGCCTTTGCCCCAGACGCGGGTGAAAGCCCTGGTGGGCTGACACAGCAGCATCCACCCATCGCGGTAGCGAACCTTGCGCCGGACAGCGATGGCTATCTGTGGATCAAGGCCGACAAGTTCCACGAAAGCTTTTGCCAGGATCTGTCGGTGGATGAGGCATGGGTCATGGCGGTGACGCAGAAGGCGCCGCTGGCGAGTACCTTCGGTGACACCATCAGCGACCCGGCCTGGAAGCACAGGCCCTCGTGGTATCAGATTTCCAGCCAGGACCACATGATCGCCCCGGTCAATCAGCAAATGATGGCCGCGCGCCTGCAGGCGCGCAAAGTCATCACCTTGGATGCCAGCCACGCGTCGCTGGCTTCGCGGGCAGGTGAGGTGGCCGCGCTGATCGAAGAAGCGTCAGGCTAGTTCAGCTCTTGCACTTGGCCACGACGACCTGACAGGTTCGCGGCGTGCCCCCGGACCTGCCGGCGTAGCGCATGCAACTGTCCAGCGACTTCCTGCTCGCCATGGCCAGTGTCGCGCCGAAGGCCAGGCCGCCTTCGCCGCTGCTGGGCAGGGCTTTGGCGTAGCAATTGGCGCCTTGGGCGGCGTAGCGGGTGCTGGTGTGCTTGTTCGAACAACCAGTCGAGACGGACAGGGTGATGGCGAGCAGGGCGAGCGGCACTGCATGCCTGGACAGGGTGGCCATTGCAGGCTCCGGGAACGGCGTGTTGGTGTGTTGAGCTTAGCCGGAGTCGCTTCGCTTGGCTTGGTGTTTCTCGTGGTCAGGGATGCCAGATCGATGGGTTCGCCCGCGATCAACGCCATGAGCAGAAGCAAACGACAAGTGGCATTATGCCTTCAGTTACTCGCACAAACGCTCTAACCCCTTCACTGCGGGGCTTCGGAGTGGATTTTGGATCCATGGCGAAGCGCGAAAACCCCGTGCGTTTCAGCAAAGCTTGAGTACAATCATCGGCTTTTCCCGGGCCTCCCCGGTTCGTTCCTGGACGTGCGAATGCTGATCGGTAGCTACTCCTCCTCGCTGGTGTTGATCTCGCTGTGCGTGGCCATCCTTGCCTCTTACACGGCCCTGGACCTGACCGGGCGCATTGCCACGGCCAAGGGCCGGGCGGTGTACCTGTGGATGGGCGGCGGGGCATTGGCCATGGGTATTGGCATCTGGTCGATGCACTTCATCGGCATGCTGGCGTTCAGCCTGCCCATCGAGCTGGGTTACGACACTGCGCTGACTGGCCTGTCGTTGTTGATCGCGGTGGCTTCGTCGGGCTTCGCCCTGTGGCTGGTGAGCCAGCCGAAACTACCGTGGCTGCAACTGGCCTTCGGTGCCTTGATCATGGGCACCGGCATCGCCTGCATGCACTACATGGGCATGGCCGCACTGCGCATGCAGCCGGGCATCGACTACGACCCGACGCTGTTCAGCGCCTCCCTGGCCATTGCGGTGGGCGCTTCGGCGGCGGCGCTATGGATAGCCTTCCGCCTGCGCCAGCACACGCCCTATGTACGGCAGATCCGTGGCGTGGCGGCGGTGGTGATGGGGGTCGCCATCGTCGGCATGCACTACACCGGCATGGCGGCGGCCAACTTCCCGGCGGGCAGCTTCTGCGGCGCACTTGCCACGGGGCTCGCGGGCGACGGCCTGGATTACCTGGTGCTGATCACCACCCTGGCAGTGCTGGCGGTGGCCTTGCTGACTTCGGTGCTTGACGCTCGGCTGGAGGCGCGCACGGCGGAATTGGCGCGCTCGCTGACCCTGGCCAACCAGGAACTGACCCAGCTGGCCCTGCATGACACCCTGACCGGGCTGCCCAACCGCACGCTGCTGGCCGACCGTATCGCCCAGGCCGTCGGCCGCGTGGCGGAGCAGGGCGGCTGCTTCGCGCTGATGTTTATCGACCTCGACGGCTTCAAGCCCGTCAACGATGCCTTCGGCCACCATGTTGGCGACCTGCTGCTCAAGGCAGTGGCGGCGCGTTTGCGCGGCCACCTGCACAGCCAGGACACCCTGGCGCGCATCGGCGGCGACGAATTCGTGCTGCTGGTGGAGCTGGACGAGCCGGACGACGCCATGAACGTCGCGGCCAAGCAGGTCAATCTGATGGCCAAGCCGTTCCGTGTGGCCGAGCACGACCTGCAGCTGTCGGCGAGCCTGGGCATCGTGCTGTATCCCGGCAATGGCCTGGACCAGCACGAACTGCTGCGCAACGCCGATGCCGCCATGTACCACGCCAAGAGCGCCGGCAAGAACGGCTACAGCTTCTTCGATGCGTCGATGAACAGTAACGCGCGCCAGCAGCTGCAACTGTTGCAGGACCTGCGCACGGCCTTGGAGCATGGCCAGTTCCGCTTGCACTATCAGCCCAAGTTCGACGCCGTGCAGCGCCTGCCCATCGGTGCCGAGGCTTTGCTGCGCTGGGAGCACCCGCAACATGGGCTGATGCTGCCGGACCGTTTTATCGGCCTTGCGGAAAAGACCGGGCTGATCATCCCGATCGGCGAGTGGGTGCTGGGTGAGGCCTGCCGGCAGATGCGCCAGTGGCTGGACCAGGGCAATGAAGAGTGGCGGATCGCGGTCAACCTGTCGGCCATCCAGTTCTGCCATACCGGGCTGGTCGACAGCGTGGCCCGCGCACTGGATGAGAACGGCCTGCCGCCCAATCGCCTGACCCTGGAAATTACCGAAACCACCGCCATGCGCGATGCCGATGCCAGCTTGCACGTGCTGCAGCGCCTGTCGGACATGGGCGTGGACCTGTCCATCGACGATTTCGGCACTGGCTACTCCAGCCTGATGTACCTCAAGCGCCTGCCGGCCAACGAGCTGAAGATCGATCGCGGCTTCGTGCGCGACCTGGAGCAGGACAGCGATGACGCGGCGATCGTCTCGGCCATCGTCGCCCTGGGGCAGGCACTGGGCTTGCGCATTGTCGCCGAAGGCGTGGAAACCGACGGCCAGCAGGACTTTCTCACCCGCCTGGGTTGCGATTCGCTGCAGGGTTATCTGCTCGGCCAGCCGGTGCCGCCCGAGCAGTTCATGAAAGGATTGCAGGCGCTCAAGGCGCGTCAGGCCCAGGAAGGCTAGACAGCGCTGCGCAGTGGGCTGACAAGCAGGTCGAAGGTCTCCATCTCGGCCTCCACGGCCTCGATGATCCGCTCGACATCGGCGGCGTGCATGATGGTTGCGCAGGGAATGCCGGCAATGGCCAGCAGGGTTTCGCCGGTGGCCCGGTCGAACAGCCGGGCGACCATGCTGCGCGGGGCATCCATGCTGGCCTCGAAACCCAGCGGATGAAAATGCCAACGCATCACCTGGCAGGCGTTGGGGAACGTCATCTTGTTCATGCCAGCCTCCTTGTTCGTGAACGTGGTGATTGCAAAGCGGTAACAGCCTAGGCCGTCCTGGCCGTCAGGACTCTAACCTTAGCACCTGCCATGGCAGTATTCGCTGGAAAATATGGCAGATGTACTAATGCATGACGGCGGTCACAGTCCTGTCACGATGAACGGTGGGCGCGCAGGGGGCAGGCAAACGTTTTCCCCGTGGGCCAGCGCCTGGCAGCCAGCAGCGCTCTGCTATGTTTACCGTCAGCGCTTTTCGGACCAGCGGTGCAGGCCGGCAGACAGGGAGACAGTCATGCGGTATTCCACGCTCACCCAACGCATCGCCGGTCACGCAGTCGCGGCCTGGGACATCCACTATCAGGCCCTCGAGCAGCGCCGCCAGGGGCGCGAGATCTTCCTGCTGTCGGTGGGCGATCCGGACTTCGACACACCAGCCTCGGTGGTCGAGGCCGCCATTGCCAGCCTGCGCCAGGGCGAAACCCATTACAGCGATGTACGCGGCAGCCTCGCCCTGCGCCAGGCCGTTGCGCGCCACAGCCAGCAGGCCGTCGACGCCGAGCGGGTGGTGGTGACCGCCGGGGCACAGTGCGGGCTGTTCGCAACCTTCCAGTGCCTATTCGAGGCCGATGATGAGGTAATCGTCGCCGAGCCCATGTACGTCACCTATCACACGGTATTCGGTGCCTGCGGCGCGCGCGCCGTGCAGGTTCCGGTGCGGCCGGAGCAGGGGTTCCGCCTGGACCCAGCGGCCGTGGCCCGGGCGATCACGCCGCGCACTCGCGGGCTTCTGCTCAACAGCCCGCACAACCCCACGGGGGCGGCAATCGGCCTGGCCGATCTGAAGTGTCTGGCGCGGTTGTGCCAGGAGTACGACCTGTGGCTGATCTGCGACGATGTCTACCAGTCACTGCTGTACGACGGCGAGGCACCGAATCCGCTGGGCCTGCCGGGTATGGCCGAGCGCTGTGTGTCGATCGGCAGCCTGTCCAAGTCCCACGCCATGAGTGGCTGGCGCGTCGGCTGGGTGATCGGGCCGCCGGAGTTCGCCCGACACCTTGGCAACCTGGTGATGAGCATGCTGTTCGGCCTGCCGGAGTTCGTCATGCAGGCGGCCTGCGTGGCTCTGGATCAGGCTGAAGATGAGGTACGGCGGATGCGTGAGGTGTACCGGGCGCGCCGCGACCGGGTGTGCGCCTCGCTTGAGGACTGCCCCGGCATCCATGCACATCAGCCAGCCGGGGGCATGTTCGTGATGCTCGATATACGTGGCACCGGGCTCAGCGCCCAGGCGTTCGCCCAGCGTCTGTTGAACGAAGAGGGCGTGGCACTGTTGCCGGGTGATGGTTTCGGGCCCAGCGCAGCGGGGCATGTGCGGCTGGGATTGGTGCTCGAGGCGCAGGTGCTGGCACAGGTATGCCAGCGCATCCGCAACTGTGCCTCACGCGCCCTGGCCGAGCAGCCCGGCCGCGATATTGATGGTGAAACCCAGGATCGCCGTATTGAACACGAAGCCTACCAGTGAGTGGGCCAGCACCACCCGACGCATGGCCCGCCCGCCGACGCCGATGTCGGAGGTCTGCACGGCGACATTGATGGTGAACGAGAAGTAGTGAAAGTCCCAGTAGTCCGGGTTGCGCTCGCCATCGGCAAAGCGCAGCGGGGGCTCATGGCGGTCACCGGTGTAGAACAGTCGGGCGTAGTGCAGGCTGAAGATGCAGCCTATCAGCAACCAGGAGCCAGCCACCGTCAGCCCGGTGTACAGGTAGTGCAAGGCCAGCGCACTGCCTTCCAGGCCGCGGCTGGACACCAGTTGCAGGGTGACCGCCGCCAGGCTGGCGATGGCCGAGACGCAAACGGTGATCAGCACCAGGCCGGCGTTTTCATCTTCGATGCGGGCGACCTTGCGTACCCGCTCGGCATTGGCCCGCAGGCTCAGCCACAGGACCATGGCCAGGTAAAGCCAGACGCCGATGTTCCAGCCGACGAGGATGTGCTGCACGGTATCGCCGGCGGGGATCAGCCAGCCGCCGAGCAGGCCGGCCAGGGTGGCGATACTCAGGCGTGGGTGAGTGCGGGTGAGGTGGTGGAAGGCCATGCGGTCCCTTGGCGGTTGAACGTGGCTTCAACTGTAGACCAGATGCGGCCCTGTCGCGGGGCAAGCCCGCTAGCCCGGCATGCCGTCCACCCGCGCACGCAGCAGGATAGGCAGGTAGTGCCAGAGGAACAGCAGCAGCGCCGCGCTGCCGAACAATACCGACAACCCCAGCCCCAGCGGCGTGAACGGCGCCACGATCACGCGGGCCAGTGCCGCCAGCTGGATCAGTGCGAATGCCCAACTCATGCTGCGGGGTACCTGAAGAGGGCGTCCGGTATGCCCCAGGCTGACCCGCGCCATCATCGCCACGATCAGCCCGGTCATGGCGCCGACCGTCAGCGCATGGGCGGCCAGGCTAGGGTTGATCGGCACCCCGGCATGCCACAGCGCCAACCCCAGGCAGGCGGGAATCAGCCAGGCATAGGCCAGGTGCAGCGACCACAGCAGCGGCACATGCCACAGACCACGGTCGTGCCACAGCGCCAGGCGGACACCATGCAGCACCGCCAGGGCGGCGAACAGCACGGCCATCAGGGGGTGTGATGCATCGTTGAGCCCCAGCACATAGGTCAGCGGCAGCGCCACGCTGCCCAGCAGGCAGGCGCGGTCCAGCCAGGGCCGGGCCGGTGCCGGGCTCATGTTGCCCAGGCCGCGGCGGGTGAAGAACGGAATGACCCGGCCGCCGATCACGCTCATCATCGCCGCCACCAGCCACAGCCCGGCCAGCACGCCTCGCCGTTGCCACAGCGGGTCGTCGCGCAGCCAGCCTATAAGCGTCAGCCACTGGCAAGCCGCGATGAGCAATACCAGGCCGATGATGGGGTAGTTGTTGCGCAGCCGACGCTGGATGATCGGCCGCGCCAGGGCCAGCGCCACCAGGGGCAGGAACGCGCCCTCAATCAGCACCAGTAGCCAGGCGGGCAAGGGCAGGAACCAGCTTGCCCGACCCAGCAGCCAGAGCAGAAACAGCCCCTGCAGTGGTCGGCCACTGAGACCCGGGATGCCACTCCAGTTCTGCACCGCCGTGAGCAGGAAGCCGGCAACGATAGCCACAGCGAAGCCGAACAGCATTTCGTGGCGGTGCCAGGCGAGCATTCCGCCGGCCGGCTCGAGCGCGTAAGCGCCGACCAGCACGCCGGCCCACAGCAGCAGGGCAACCAGGGCGAACAGGCTTCCGCCGAGGAAGAAGGGTCGAAAACCCAGGGCCCAGAGGGCCTGACGGGGGCGGGCGGTGATCGGCTGGACGAGCATGGCGAGGACCTTGGTTCGATCGAAACGGTTGAATGGGGTACCATCACGAACCATGCCAGCGTTCAAAATCCTTGAATATCAAGGTGATGGCACTGCTTTGTGTCATTATGACTTAATTTGTTTCTGGTCATTTTGACCTTGATCATGGTTTAAATGACTCGTTTTGCGCCGCTTTGCCTCTATACGCCAGGGCGGCTTTGCTACAGGATCCCCGTTGTGACCGACCTCCTGCGCAATCCGCTGCTGCAGTACCTCGCCCGCCTGGCCCCGTCCAGCCAGCTGACCATGCGCTACATCCTGCAGGACGCCGCCGACCGCCTGGGGTTTGGCGACTGCGATATCGCCGAGGTGCCCTGGCACCGCCTCGAACCCGGCCATGTGATCGCCCTGGTCGCGGCGCTGCGCGCCGATGGTTATGCGCCCAACACGTCGTCGTTGTACGTCAATGCCGTGCGTGGAGTGATGAACGAGGCCTGGCGCCAGGGTTTGATCGAGCACGAACAGTTGTTGATGATCCGCGAGGTCAAGCCAGCGGGCGGTAGCCGCCTGCCGCCGGGGCGCAACCTGCGGCGCAGCCTGATCCGCGAGCTGATGGACGTGTGTGCCGCCGACCCGCGTCCTCAGGGTGTGCGTGACGCGGCCATCCTGGCGTTGCTCTACGGCACCGGGATGCGCAAATCGGAATCGGTCGATGTGAACCTTGACCAGGTGGATTTCCAGGAGCGCAGCGTGCAAGTGCTGGCCAAGGGCAACCGTCAGCTGGTCAAGTACGCCCCGGCCTGGGCCTTCGACAAGCTGCAGGCCTGGCTCGACCTGCGCCGCCAGCACCTGCCGGCCGGCGAGCGCGACGACAGCTTCCTGTTCAATCGCATCCGTCGTGGCAGCCACATCACCCGCGCGCGCATCACCAAGCACGCGATCTACTACATCGCCCGCCAGCGCGGGGCACAGGTGGGGGCGAAGATCATGCCGCATGATTTTCGCCGGGCATTCATCACCCGGGTGATCGAGGAGCACGACCTGTCGATCGCGCAGAAGCTGGCGCACCACGCCAATATCCAGACCACGGCCGCTTATGACCGGCGCGATGACAACGAGCGGCGGCGGGCTGTGGAGCGGTTCGACTACTGAATCGCGGCAATCGTGGGAACCGCCCCCGCAGACCCTTGGCTGCTCAATGAATACTCGATGCCAGCTCGAAGATCGGCATGTACATCAGGATCACGATCAGCCCGATCAGCAGGCCGATAAAGGTCATCAACAATGGCTCGAACAGCTTCACGAACCACTCCACCCAGCGCCCTATTTCCTGGTCGTGAAAATCCGCGCATCGCTCGAGCATCTCGCCCAGGTTGCCCGACTGTTCGCCGGCACGCAGCAGGCGCAGCGAGACGGGGGTCACCAGTTGGCCGGCCTGCAGCGCATCGGACAACGGCAGGCCCTCGGCGACTCGTTGACTGGCCTGCTCCAGGCCCTCTGCCGCAGTGCTGCCTAGCAGGCCGCGGGCCATGCCCAGCGCGGTGAGGATGGGGATGCCCCCTTGCAGCAGAATCCCCAGCGAACGATAGAAGCGCGCCAGCTCATACATCATCAGACGCTGGTGCAGCGCGGGCAGTCGGCGCAACAGGCGGCCGGCGCCACGGCGCACGGCCGGCTGGCGGCGCAGGGCGACCAGGGTGCCGACGCCGACAAACGTGCCCAGCCCCAGGGGCAGTTGCTGGGCATGCAGGAACAGACCGATCTGCATCAGCACCCGCGACAGCCACGGCAGTTCGGTGCCCATGCCCTCGAACACCAGGCTGAAGCGGGGCACCACGTACCCCAGCAGGAACAGCACCACGCCACCGCCCACCAGCAATAACAGCAGCGGGTAGACTGAGGCACCGACCAGCTTCTGGCGGACCAGATCCAGCCGCTGGCGATAGCCGATGTAGCGGGTGAGGGCGTCGCCCAGGGCGCCGGTGCGTTCGCTGGACTGCACCAAGGCCACGTACAGGGTCGGGAACACCCGCGGCTGCAGGGCCAGGGCCTGGGACAGCGAGCGCCCCTCGTAGAGCTGGCGCACCAGTTGCTCCAAGGTCTTGCGCGTGGCGCCGCCCGGGGCTTTCTCGGCCAGGCTCTCGAGGGCGTCGATCAACGGCAGGCCGGCACCGAGCAAGGTGGCCAGCTCCTGGCTGAACAGCATCAGGTCGAACGCCGTCGTGCGCCGTCGCAGGGCCAGGCCCTGGCTGCGCACGCTGAGCACGCGCAGCCCCTGGTCCTCGGCCTGGCGCCGGGCCTGGTCGCTGTCCTCGGCCTCCACCTGCAATTGCACCACGCCCTGGCTTCCAAGGGCCTTGAGCTGATAGCGCATGGCCGGGGTCCTCATTGCCAACTGGTGATCTCGGCGTTTTCGCCGTCACCACCGGGTTGGCCGTCCTTGCCCATCGACAGCAGGTCGTACTCGCCGCCGTTCTCGCCGGGCTGTTTGTAGATGTAGGGGCGGCCCCAAGGGTCCTGTGGCACGGTCTTCTGCAGGTAGGGGCCCGACCAGCGCGCTTCGCCACCAGGCGCGACCACCAGGGCCTGCAGGCCCTGCTCGCTGCTGGGGTAGTGGCCGACCTCCAGGCGGTAGAGGTCCAGGGCCTTGCCCAACCCCTCTATCTGTGCCCGGGCCACCTTGGCCTCGGAGCGGCCCAGCTGGCTGAAGTACTTGGGCGCGACGATGCCGGCCAACAGGCCCAGCACCACCAGCACCACCAACAATTCGAGCAGGGTGAAGCCGCGTTGGGGACGGATGCTGCGTTGCATGGTGAAACCCTCCGTTGCATTTATCCCTGATATGCAACAGCCGTGCACGTCTGCGCCGGGCCCTTGCGCCATGGGCTGCGGCGGGCGGCACGCGGCTTGCGTCGCAGTCGAAAAGCCCGGGTTAACGGGGCATCTCCCCCACATCGGGGGCCACGCTTGGGTTATTTGCGGCGGGAGGCGAACGACATGCGAGGACTGATCCTGGGATTGGCGGCGGGGCTGATGGCGTTCGGCGTCCAAGCCGACATCTATGTCTCCAGCGACGGCAAGGGCGGCTTCGTGCTGTCCAATGTGCACCGGCCTGGCCGGCATTACGACCGGGTCATCAGCGAACGTGCGACAGCGGGCGGGCCAGTCAATGCGCAACTGATCACCGGGCGGCCCTATGCCGACCTGGTGGCGGCCGCGGCGTTGGCCCACGGTGTGCCCCCGGCGTTGCTGCACGCGCTGATCAAGGCCGAGTCCGGCTACAACCCCAAGGCGCGCTCGGCCAAGGGCGCGGCGGGGCTGATGCAACTGATGCCGGACACGGCGAAGGAGATGGGCGTCAAGGATGTACTTGATCCACAGGCCAACGTGCAGGGAGGGGCGCGCTACCTCAAGCGCATGCTCACGCTGTTCGACAACGACATCACGTTGGCCGTGGCGGCCTACAACGCGGGGCCTGAGGCGGTTCTCAGCCGTGGGCGGGTGGTGCCGCCGTTCGCCGAGACCCTGCGCTACGTGCCGAATGTGTTGCGCGACTATCGCCTGCTGCGCGGGCTGGCTGGGGATGCGCCGCTTTGAGCGGCAAGGTGTTCTCCGTGATCCTTGCAGCGCCTGTAAGGGTTGCGGTGAGCACCTGGCGGCCCTCACGCGCTCAATAGCCTCACCTCACCCATGCTTTCCCCAACTCTGGGCTATAACCTGTAGAGGTGCCCAGCCGCGGAGCCCGCCATGGACCTCGCCCCCCGTCCCGACACATTGCTGCCCGCCGAAATCGGCCAGGCGCGCAAGCCGTTCGACCTGCTGCGCTGGTACGCCTGGGTCAGCCTGGCGATCATCCTGTCGGTGGGGGTTGGCCTGGGCCTGATCTCAAGCCGCTTCATCATTGACGAGAGCGTCGAGCGCGATGCCTTGCTCACCGCCCAGTTCATCACCTCCATCGCCGACGCCGAAGTGCGCCATGTCTCGATTCCCAACGTGCGGACCATGGGTGAGCTGCTTGATCCGCGCACCGACCATGCCTTGCCCGATGTCGACCCTGAGGCCCGGCGCCGGGCCCGTGGCGAGTTCCTCGACCATATCGCGCACCTGCCGGACATGCTCCTGGCCAACATCTACGCCCCTGATCGCACGGTGATCTGGTCGAGCAACCCGGCGCTGATCGGCAAACTGATCGAATCGGACGACGACCTTGACCGGGCATTCGAGTACAAGATGCGGGTGTCGGCCAGCTACCACGACTTCGAGCAGGCGCGCAGCGAGCAGAAGTTCGTCACCCCGCCCGAGCAGCTATTCATCGAGAACTACATCCCCTTGTTCGACGCCGACGGCGAAAACGTCATGGCGATGGTCGAGATCTACAAGGAACCCCATGATCTGATCGTGCGTATCGAGCACGGCCTGCTGCTGATCTGGCTGGCCATCGCCGCGGGTGCCGGCCTGGTGTATGTCGGTCTGTACGGCATCATGCGCCGCGCCGCCCGGCTGGTGGCGGTGCAGCAGAAGCGGCTGATCGGCAACGAAACCTTCGTGGCCCTGGGCGAGGTGTCGTCGGCGGTGGCCCACAGCCTGCGCAACCCGCTGGCCAGCATCCGCTCCAGCGCCGAGCTGGCCCAGGCCTTCGACGATGGCCCGGCGCAGAAGAACATCAGCGACATCATCAGCCAGGTCGACCGCATGTCGCAGTGGGTGCGTGAGCTGCTGCAATCGCTGCGCCCGCTTGGCGATGAAGCCGTGGCGGTGGATGTAGCCCAGAGCCTGCGCGACAGCTTGCAGGCGTTTGCCCACGCGCTGGAGCGCGGCGGCGTGCGGTTGCTGCTGCCTGAGCTGCCAAGCGTGCAGGTGCTGGGCCAGCCGGCGCTGCTCGGGCAAATCTTCAGCAGCCTGATCGCCAACGCCCTGGAGTCGATGGAGGCCGGTGGCGAGCTGCGTGTTGAAGTGGTGCGCAATGATCGGCGTAATCTGAGCCTGCGGCTCTCGGATACCGGCAAGGGCATGAACGAGCAACAGCAGCGCATGGCCTTCCGGCCATTCTTCACTACCAAGCAAGGCGGCGTGGGCGTGGGGCTGATGCTGGTGAAAAGGATCATGGAGCGCTTCGGCGGCTCGGTGCGGTTGAGCAGTCGTGAGGGGGCAGGGACCCGGGTACAGCTGAATTTTCGGGTGGCATCAACTTAACCTTAAGCTATAGATATTGAGTCCAATACACTGATTTATAAGGATATTATCAAAAATGGGTGACCGTTACCCAAAAGTGGGGAATTATCCAACAAGCAAGATTAATAATGATCTTCAACATAATGATTTATAAAGAAAAATCATAAATTCAAGTTGCTGGCTGGTTTTTTGCTAGACCTCTCGCAAGCCCGCGCTGACACCTTCAGCAAAGGTTCGATGGAATCACTTTGCTACCACCGGTAGCAGAGCAGCATGCCGGTGAACCTCATCGGCGTTCAGGTGGGAACGACGCGATGCAGACGCTCGAAAACGGTGCCCCCGACAAGGCCGCGCCTCCCGCCAGCGGGTTGGCAACGCCGCTGCACGAGTTCAACCTGCTGCGCTGGTTCTCGCTGGTCAGCCTGCTGATCATCGCCTCGGTCGCCGGTGGATTGGGCTATGTGTCGACACGTTTCGTGGTGCGCGACAGCGTCGAGCGCGACGCCATGCTCACCGCCCAGTTCATCCAGGCCATGGCCCAGGCCGAGGTGCGGCACTCGCAGCTGCCGCCGGGCATCACCATGGGCGAGTTGCTCGATCCGCGCCTCGACCAGCAGCACCTGCAGTTCACTCCGCAGTTGGCCGAGTCGACCCGGGTGGAGTTCCTCGACCACGTCGAGCACCTGCCCGACACCTTGCTGGCCAATGTCTATGCCCGCGACCGCACGGTGGTGTGGTCGACCAACCCGCACCTGATCGGCAAGCGCATCGATGAAGATGACGATCTGGAGCGGGCCTTCCGCTCGCGCAAGTCGGTGTCGGCCAGCTATCACAAGGCCGACGAGGACCGCGAAGAGCAGAAGTTCCAGCGCGAGCCCCGGCACCTGTTCATCGAGAACTACATCCCGCTGTTCGACAGCCAGGGCGAGCAGGTGCTGGCGATGGTCGAGATCTACAAGGAGCCGCATGACCTGGTGCGGCGCATCCATCGCGGTTATGTGCTGATCTGGGCTTCCACCCTGGTCGGAGGGGCGTTGATCTACTTCGGCCTGTTCTGGATCGTGCGCCGCGCCGCCAGCCTGCTGCATCACCAGCAAGACCGCCTGGTGGCCAGCGAGACCTATGTGGCCCTGGGCGAGATGTCCTCGGCGGTGGCTCACAGTTTGCGCAACCCATTGGCCAATATCCGCTCCAGCGCAGAACTGGCCCAGGACATCGCCAGCCCGGCGGCGCAGAAGAACATCGGTGACATCATTACCCAGGTCGATCGCATGTCGCGCTGGGTCCGCGACCTGCTGGTATCGCTGCGCCCGACCAGCGACGAAGCCGAGTCGGTCGACCTGGTGGCGGCCATCGAGGATGCGCGGCAGGCCTTCGCTCCGCAGATCGAGCGCAACAACGTGCGCTTCGCCTTCGTCGGGCCTGCGACGCAATGGGTGGCCAGCCAACCGTTGCAACTGACGCAGATCCTCAACAGCCTGTTTGCCAATGCCCTGGAGGCCATGCCCCAAGGCGGCGAGCTGCGCGCCGAGGTGCGCCAGCTGGAGGGGCAGCAGGCGCAACTGCAGCTCAGCGATACCGGGAAGGGCATGAGCGAGCAGCAGCGGCGCATGGTGTTCAAGCCGTTCTTCACCACCAAACAAGGCGGCCTGGGGGTTGGTCTGGCCCTGGTCAAAAGGATCATGGAACGCTTTGGCGGCGCGGTCGAACTGACCAGCCGCGAAGAGGAAGGAACCCGCGTCAGCCTGACTTTCAATATTGCAGCGGGAGGGGACCATGGAGCACAGCATCCTGGTGGTCGAGGATGATGAAATCCTTGCCGACAACATTCGCACCTACCTGAACCTCAAAGGGTTCGAGGTCACGGTGTGCCACAGCGCGGAACTGGCGCTGGAGCAGATCAAGCGCGCCCGGCCTGACGCCGTGCTGACCGACAATTCGCTGCCCGGCATGAGCGGCCACGACCTGTTGCGCTCGCTGGTAGCCCAGGCGCCGGAGCTCAAAGTGATCATGATGACCGGCTACGGCAACGTCGAAGACGCCGTGCTGGCCATGAAGGAGGGCGCGTTCCACTACCTCACCAAGCCGGTAGTGCTGGCCGAGCTCAAGCTGATGCTGGACAAGGCCCTGGCCGCCGAACGCATGGAGCGCACGCTGTCGTTCTACCAGGAACGCGAGGCGCAGAAGTCCGGTTTGCAGGCATTGATCGGTGAGTCGCCGGCCATGCTAGAACTCAAGCACACCTTGCAGCAGCTGCTCGATGCCGAACGGCGCATGGCCAGCGGCGACCTGCCGCCGGTGTTGGTCGAGGGCGAGACCGGTACCGGCAAGGAGCTGGTGGCGCGCGCCCTGCATTTCGACGGCAGCCGGGCCAAGGGGCCGTTCATCGAGTTCAACTGCGCCTCGATTCCCGCCAACCTGCTGGAGGCCGAACTGTTCGGCCACGAAAAAGGCGCGTTCACCGATGCCAAGGAGCGTCGCGTGGGCCTGGTCGAGGCGGCTGACGGCGGCACCCTGTTCCTCGACGAGATCGGCGAGATGGACCTGGTGCTGCAGGCCAAGCTGCTCAAACTGCTGGAGGACCGCACCATCCGCCGCATCGGCGCGGTCAAGGAGCGCAAGGTCGACCTGCGGGTGATCAGTGCCACCAACTGCAACCTGGAGCGGATGGTCCAGCAGGGCAAGTTCCGCCGCGACCTGTTCTTCCGCCTGCGCATCATCGCCCTCAAGGTGCCGCGCCTGTTTGCCCGTGGCCAGGACATCCTGCGCCTGGCCCGGCACTTCCTGGCCCACCACGGGCGGCGCTATGGCAAGCCCAACCTGCGCTTCTCGGCCGAGGCCGAGGCGCTGATGCTGGGTTACAGCTGGCCGGGCAATGTGCGCGAACTGCGCAACATGCTCGAACAGACGGTGTTGCTGACGCCCAGCGAGGTGATCGGCGCCCACCAGCTGAACCTGTGCATGACCCTGGTCGACGAACCGCTGGCACAGCCGGCGCAGGTGCTGGCATTCGAGGCGCCGCGCCACGAGCCCCCGGCAGCGGCAAGCTTGCCGGACATGGAGCGCGATATGGTCTGTCGTACCCTGGATCGCACCGACTGGAACGTCACCAAGTCGGCGCGTTTGTTGGGGTTGTCGAGGGATATGCTGCGCTACAAGATCGAAAAACTTGGGCTGACACGGCCGGACAAGCGGCAGTGGTGAGCGGGCGGGCTGATTGCCTGTCAGTTTCGCGTTTGTGGGGCTGCCATGCAGCCCATCGCCGGCAAGCCGGCTCCCACAGGTAC
>NZ_JBYSYW010000024.1:0-90427 GCF_058783825.1 Pseudomonas sp. FW305-96 | reverse complement strand
ATGACGGTCTCCGAAGAAAAAACACCCTGCGAAAGCGTACGCCTCGCAGGGTGCCGGGGTGACCATCTCATTAAGTAGGCCGCCGTAAGGGCGGAAAGGTGAATAAGCGTCGCCATCGCAAATGAATGCGCATACAACTTTCAAAACTAACCAACCCAACTAAAGCCAGAAACCAGAAACCAGGCAGGCAAAACCGACTCAGACAGACCCAACCGCCGCACCACATAAAAACCGATCAGGTACCGCGCAACCGACCGCCCCGTCGGCAACGGCAGCACGGGCCCGGACAAGCTCGAGCGCCATAAGCCGACCATGAACCGTACCTGGTAAATTTGCCAGTAGCCCGTTCCCAAAAAATGAATGAATGTACTGCTATTCACTCGCTGCTCCGGAGAACCCCATGCATAGATACGGGCAAAAGACCAAGATCGAAGCATACCTCCTGGTTACCGATAACCACGGCTCGGTTATTGGGGCTCAGCCTCCCGTAACACCTTATCCCTTGGTGTATACGGCATACGGATACAGACCGGGGTGCCCTGGCCTCGAAGTCATGCTTGGCTTCAACGGGCAAAGGAAGGACCCAGTGACAGGGTGCTATCCACTCGGCAATGGCTACCGCGACTATGACCCCTTTCTGATGAGATTCCGCTCGCCGGACAACCTCAGCCCATTTACACAGGGTGGAATTAATGCTTATAGCTATTGCGCAGGCGAACCAGTAAATAGCACCGACCCTTCAGGACATACAAAGCTCTTTGACCGTTTTAAAAATAAAGCCCCCGTCAAGAAATGGTTCAGCCAATGGCGTGGTGAACTGGACACCAGCGATACATCGATGCTCGTCGCCCCCCAAAAAACTTCAATCTCACAGGACAAATTGCTTATTGAGCGAAAAGAGACACTGGATAGACTAAAGACTACAGAATTAACCGCAAATAATGATTCAGCGACCCTACTCACGATAAAGCTGAATAAAATCAATCAAAAAATTGCAGATTCCGTTAGTGCTCAGCAGCACGGTGCGAACACCGGAATTTTTCCTGTGCAGAATGTGTCGTCTCCAGTTTCACAAAGCCAAAACACACCTTTCCTGGATCGCCCCTACCAAGTCAGAGAGACTGACAATCCCTCAACCGAACCAAGGTGAACCCCTGCATTAGACTTCGTCTATTCTTCAGCCCGAAGAGGCCCACATACAAAATAAAAATCGAAAATCCATTTCCCTTGAGCCCTGCCCGAAGCGAATACCTACTTGGACAAAGCGGGCTCAGGCAGCCCTAGCCGTCGAGCGACATACAGGTCGATCAAATACCGCGCAATCGACCGCCCCGCCGGCAAAGGCGGCAACTCATGCACATTGAACCACTGCGCATCCTCGATCTCATCCGCCTGCATGACAATCTCCCCTCCCGCATACTCAGCATGAAACCCGAGCATCATCGAATGCGGAAACGGCCAGCACTGGCTGCCGACGTACTGGATGTTCTTCACCTCCACCGCCACCTCCTCACGCACCTCGCGCACCAGGCAATCCTCGGCCGACTCCCCCGGCTCGGCGAAGCCCGCCAGGGTACTGTAGACCCCACTGACGAAACGCGGCGAACGGGCCAGCAGCACCTCATCCCCCCGAGTGATCAGCACGATCATGCTCGGTGAAATCCGCGGATAGCTGCGCAAATCGCACGGCTGGCAGTACATCGCCCGCTCCCAGTGGATCTGCGTCATCGGCTGACCACAGCTGCCGCAGAACCGGTGCTCACGAGCCCAGGTACCGATCTGCGCGGCGTAACCGAGCACCTTGTACGTATCGAAGTCGCCTTCGAGCATGAACCGCCGCAGCCCCTGCCAACCACAACCCGGCACTTCACTGGCACTGCGCAGCTCCAGCAGGAACACCGGCTCGCCGTCGAGGTGACCGATGCCATGCTCGCACAGCACATCAAGGTCCTGGCGCTTGAGCCAGTCGCGAGGGAACAGCGCGCCGTTGGCGTCCATCAGGAACCCGTCCGGGCTGCGGGCGACGGCCAGCCCCCCGGTGGTCTGCGGGTCGAGTACTGCGGTTGTCCAGCGTGCTGACATGGTTTCGGGTCCCTAGATGGCGCCCGCCACTGTCAGTCAGTCGGCGAACGTCGGTTGCTGTTTGCTCATGTGGGCGGCCATGGCCACGCGCAGGTCTTCGGACTGCAGCATGGCGGCGTTCCAGGTGGCGATGTACTCCAGGCCATCGTCGATGCGATGGTCGCGCATGTAGCTGATCATCTCCTTGGTGCCGGCCACGGCGATCGGTGATTTTGCGGCGATCTCGCGGGCGATGGCAAAGACCCCGTCGAGCAGCGCCGCCTGGTCATCATAGACGCGGTTGACCAGGCCGATGCGCAACGCTTCCTGGGCGTCGACCATACGGCCGGTGTAGGCCAGCTCACGCATGATGCCGTCACCGATGATCCGCGGCAAACGTTGCAGGGTGCCGACATCGGCGGCCATGCCCATGTCGATCTCCTTGATCGAGAACTGCGCATCACCGGCGCAGTAGCGCATGTCGCAGGCCGAGACCAGGTCGATGGCGCCACCGATGCAGTAGCCCTGGATCGCCGCCAGCACCGGCTTGCGGCAGTTGTCCACGGCGTTGAACGAGCCCTGCAGGCGCAGGATGGTGCGACGCATCATCCGAGCGTTGCGGCCGACGTCCTTGCCCAGTTGCTGGGCCAGCGCGGCCAGCATCATCAAGTCGATACCGGAGGAGAAATGCTTGCCAGCGCCGCTGAGTACCACCACCCGCACCGCGTCGGTGTCGTCGATCCACTGGAAGATCTGGACCAGCTCCTCCCAGAAGGCGGCGTTCATCGCGTTGATCTTTTCCGGGCGGTTGATCTGCACGTGGGCGATGTGGTCGGTCAGTTCGACCTTGAACGCGGTGTATTCGGTCACGGACGGCACTCCTGTGGGGAAAGGATTCACAACGGCGGATCTTAGCGCACCCGCAAGGCGGTGCATGTGCCAAAAGCCGGACTGGACAACTTGCGCCCTGGCGCACGATGCGGCACCGTGCGCCACTGCTGAATCAAAAGGATACAAATTCATGTCCCGTTCCCTGACCGGCGCCCTCGCCCACAGCTTCCTGGGCCAGTCGCCGCGTTGGTACAAGGCCGTCATCTGCCTGTTCCTGCTGCTCAATCCCTTGCTGCTGGCAACCCTCGGTCCGGTGGTCACCGGCTGGGTGCTGGTGATCCAGTTCATCTTCACCCTGGGCATGGCACTCAAATGCTACCCGCTGATGCCCGGCGGCCTGCTGCTGGTCGAGGCGCTGCTGCTGCGCTTGACCACGCCCGAAGCCCTGTACGAGGAGTTGCAGCACAACTTCCCGGTGATCCTGCTGCTGATGTTCATGGTCGCCGGCATCCATTTCATGAAGGAACTGCTGCTGTACCTGTTTTCGCGGATCCTGCTCGGCGTGCGCTCCAAGGCCGTGCTGAGCCTGCTGTTCTGCGTGTTGTCGGCGTTCCTCTCGGCGTTCCTCGATGCCCTGACCGTGACCGCGGTGATCATCAGCGCCGCGGTGGGCTTCTATGCCGTCTACCACCGGGTCGCCTCGGGCGCCAATCCTCGGGAGGAATCGGCGCTGGACAGCGACCACCAGGTCGAGCAGTTGCACCGCGAAGACCTCGAGCAGTTCCGCGCCTTCCTGCGCAGCCTGCTGATGCATGGCGCGGTGGGCACGGCGCTGGGTGGCGTGTGCACCTTGGTGGGCGAACCGCAGAACCTGCTGATCGGCCATGAAATGGGCTGGCATTTCGCCGACTTCTTCCTCAAGGTCGCGCCGGTGTCGATGCCGGTGCTGGCGGCGGGCCTGGTGACCTGCGTGCTGCTGGAGAAGCTGCGGCTGTTCGGCTACGGCACGCTGATGCCCGAGCGCGTGCGCCAGGTGCTGGCCAGCTACGCCGCCGAGGACGATACCGCGCGCACCCAGGCGCAACGGGTGGCGCTGGTGGTCCAGGGCCTGGCCGCGCTGATCCTGATCGTCTGCCTGGGCCTGCACATCGCCGAGGTGGGCCTGATCGGCCTGCTGGTCATCGTGTTGATCACCGCCTTCACCGGCATCACCGACGAGCATCGCCTGGGCCGTGCGTTCCAGGACGCCATGCCGTTCACCTCGCTGCTGGTGGTGTTCTTCGCCGTGGTCGCGGTGATCCACCAGCAGCAACTGTTCAGCCCGCTGATCGCCTGGGTGCTGGCGCTGCCCAGCGAGCAGCAGCCGGGCATGCTGTACCTGGCCAATGGGCTGCTGTCGGCGATCAGCGACAACGTGTTCGTCGCCACCATCTACATCACCGAGGTCAAGCAGGCGTTCGTCAATGGCGCGATGAGCCGCGAGCATTTCGAGACCCTGGCGGTGGCGATCAACACCGGCACCAACCTGCCCAGCGTGGCCACGCCCAATGGCCAGGCGGCGTTCCTGTTCCTGCTGACCTCGGCAATCGCACCGCTGATTCGCCTGTCGTATGGGCGCATGGTGTGGATGGCGCTGCCCTATACCGTGGTCATGGGCGGCCTGGGCTGGTGGGCGGTGACCTACTGGCTGTAACCGGACCATCTGTAGGAGCGGCTTCAGCCGCGATCACCCGCAAAGCGGGTGCCAGATACAGCGGTGCCTGCATCGCGGCTGAAGCCGCTCCTACAGATGACTGCGTATCCCGCACCTGCTTTCTCTCCTCCCGTGCCCCCATCCGTCGAACCTGACTATCGTTCAGCACTGCTGTCGATTCTCGCCAACCCCGTTCGACTATCCAGCACACACCCGAGGAGGTTCACCCCATGCGCAAGCTCATCGTCGCCGCCTTCGTCACCCTCGACGGCGTCATGCAGGCCCCCGGCGGGCCGGAGGAAGACACCAGCGGCGGCTTCACCTTTGGTGGCTGGATCCCGCCCCTGGCCGACGAGGCCTTCGGCCAAGCCATGCAGACCTTGTTCAGCCAACCGTTCGAACTGCTGTTGGGGCGACGCACCTACGATATCTTCGCCGGGTTCTGGCCAAAGGTCGGGCCCGAGGCGCCGGACCGGCCCTTGGCCGACCTGTTCAATGGCGTGGCCAAGCATGTCGCCACGCACCATCCCGAATCCATCGACTGGCAAAACAGTCACCCGTTGGGCGCTGACGTGCCGGGCGCTGTCCGCGCCCTCAAACAAAAGGATGGCCCGACGCTGCTGACCCAAGGCAGCGGCGAACTGGTACGCCAACTACTGGCGGCCGGCCTGGTGGATGAGCTGCGGTTGCTGATCCACCCCTTGCTACTTGGTCGTGGCAAGCGCCTGTTCGGTGACGATGCCCAGGCCGCGGCCTTCACATTGGTGGAGTCGAGCAGCACGCCCAAGGGCGTATTGCTCGCCCACTACGTGCGCAGCGGCGAGGTGCAAACGGGATCGTTCTGACCAGTCAGTCGAGCAGGCGCTTGAAGGCGCTGGCGAGGCCTGCGTCCGTTTTCCCCGGCGCCTTGTTATCATCCAGGCTCAACCGGGAGGGAACCCATGCTCGCCATACGCCGCGCCAGCCGTCACGACGCGCTGGACACGTACGCCATCCGCCGCCAGGCGATCCTGTGGCAGTGCACCGAAGCCTACGATGCCACCCTGGCCCAGGCCTGGGCCGACGTACCGTTCACCGAAGGCTATGCGGCCCTGGTCGCCGAGCATTTTCACCTCGCCTGCATGGGCGATACGATCGTCGCCACCGGTATGCTCGACCTGCACAGCGGTGAACTGGGTGCCCTGTTCGTGCTGCCGGCGTTCATGGGCCGTGGCATCGCCCGGGCGATGGTCGAACACCTCGAAGGCATCGCCAGGGCCGAAGGTCTGGAGGCGGTCAACCTGGACTCGACCTTGAACGCAGCGGCGTTCTATCGCCGCTGCGGCTACACCGGCGATGCGCTGTCGGTCTACCAATCCCCATTCGGCCTCGAACTGTCCTGCATCCCCATGCGCAAGGTGCTGGTCGGGGTATAAGATCAGGGCCCCCTGCGCCCCGGAGACTCGCCCCATGCTGCCCACCGCCACCTCCCAGCACAGTGCCCGTCGGGTCCGCTTGCAGGCCCTGCGCGGGCGGGTCGGCCTGGGGCTGGTGGCCGGGTTGTCGGTGCTGGCCGGCATGACTGACGCCATCGGCCTGCTGGCGTTGGGCGACTTCGTGTCGTTCATGAGCGGCAACACCACGCGCCTGGCGGTGGCCATCAGCCAGGCGGACTTTTCGTTGATGTTGCGCCTGGCCCTGGCGATCCTCAGTTTCGTGCTGGGCAACACCCTGGGCGTATTGCTGGCCCGCCGCTTGCGCCGCCGCGCCGCGCCCTTGCTGCTGATCGTCGCCAGCCTGCTGGCGTTTGCCGCGGCATGGCCTTTGCCCACCACGTTCCCCGCGCTGATCGCAGCCACCCTGGCCATGGGCATGCTCAATGCCGTGGTCGAACAGGTGAACGGCCTGCCGATCGGCTTGACCTACGTCACAGGCGCGCTGACGCGCTTCGGCCGTGGCCTGGGGCGTTGGTTGCTGGGTGAGCGGCGCCATGGCTGGCGGGTACAACTGGTGCCCTGGAGCGGCATGCTGCTGGGTGCCGCGCTCGGGGCTTGGCTGCAGCAACGGCTGGGCTTGCAGGCGCTGGCGGCCAGTTGCGCCCTGGCCTGCTTGCTGGCGCTGGTGACGGTGTTCATCCCGCGTGCCTGGCAACTGGGCTACATGCCGCGCTGAGGGCCATGAGCATTCCTTGAACGGCAGGCGCGCAGACGTCGATAGTCACTATCGAGCACAGCGATTTCCATCGTGCCACTGTGGCCAATAACCTGGGTTCATCGATCCGACAACCCACGGTATCATCCCGATGAACACCACCGCTCGCCTCCTCCTCGCCACCCTGGCCATCGCCGTGCTGGGCGGTTGCGCCAGCCATCCTGAGCTACGCCCCTACAGCGCCGAGGAAGCCCGTCAGCTGCAACTCGAGGCATTGCAACGCCAGGGTCTGAGCCAGGAAGAGTACGAGCGCCGCAAACTGGCCGTGTTGCGCGCCGATCACCAGCAAGCCGTGACCGACGCCGCCAGGGCCACGACCGCGATCAGCGGTTGACCTCGACCTCTTCCAGGAACGCCAGCAGGTGCTCGTTGAACGACACCGGTGCTTCCTCCATGACGAAGTGCCCGCAACCCGGCAGGATCACCCCGCGCACCGAGTCGGCATGCCCCTGCAGCGTACGCAGCGGCGCATCGCCCGTGGCGTGCTCGGCACCGATCGCCAGCACCGGCATGGGCAGCGGATGCCTGGCCCGTTCGCGGTTCTGCCTGATGGTCTCGGGAATCGCCCGGTAATAGGCGAAGCCCGCCCGCATCCCGCCCGGCGAGGCGTAGGCACGGATATAGACATCCGCCGCCACCGCATGCCGATGGATCGCCCAGCGGTCGAACATGAAGTTGAGGTAGCCCTCCTCACGCCCGGCGATCAGGAACTCCGGCAGATCGCGTACCTGGTTGAACAGGAAGTGCCAAAGGAAGATGTTGTCCTGCGGCGCCACGAAGATCGACGGCGCCTCGGCAAGCCCCGGGATCACCGCCTCGGCCACCGTCAGCGAGCGCACCGCCTGTGGCCGATCACTGGCCAGGGCATAGGCCACCCACATCCCCACATCGTGACCGACCAGGTGATAGCGCTCATGCCCCAGCTGGGTCATCGCGGCATGCAGCACAGCGGCGACGCTGCCGGTGTCGTAGCCCTGCTCGGGGCGGTCCGAGTCCCCCAGGCCCGGCGGGTCGATGGCGATGGCACGGAACCCGCGCGCGGCCAGGATCGGCAGCACATGGCGCCAGGCGTACCAGGTCTGTGGCCAGCCCGGCACCAGCAGCACCGGTTCGCCCGCGCCGGCCACGACACAGTGGATGCGCTGTCCCTGCACCTGCACATAGACATGCTCGAAGGCGTCAGCCAAAGACTCGATGGCCAGGTTCATACCCGAGCCCCCGTGTCGATGCCCAGCATGCGCTGGATCTGATGGGCGTCGATCGGTGCGCCGGCGAAATCGTCGAACACCTGGTCCGTGACCCGGATGATGTGGCGGTTGATGAACTCGACGCCTTCACGGGCGCCGTCCTCCTGATGCTTCAGGCAGCATTCCCATTCCAGGGTTGCCCACCCCGCGAAGTCGTACTGCGCCAGCCGCGAGAAGATGGCCTTGAAGTCCACTTGCCCGTCACCCAGCGATCGGAAGCGCCCGGCACGTTCGGTCCAGTCGCTGTAGCCGCCATACACGCCCTGCCGACCGCTCGGATTGAACTCGGCGTCCTTGACGTGAAACATGCGGATCAATGGGTAATAGAGATCCAGATAGGCCAGGTAGTCGAGTTGCTGCAGCACGAAATGGCTGGGGTCGAAGAGGATGCGGCAACGCACGTGCTCACCCACCAGGGCATGGAAACGCTCGAAGCTGGTGCCGTCGTGCAGGTCCTCGGCCGGGTGGATCTCGAAGCACAGGTTGACGCCCTGTTCGTCACAGCAGTCGAGTATCGGCCGCCAGCGCCGCGCCAGCTCCTCGAAGGCAGCCTCCACCAGGCCCTGGGGACGCTGCGGGAACGGGAACAGGTAGGGCCAGGCCAGCGCGCCGGAAAAGGTCCCCATGTCCTCCAGGCCCAGGTTGCGGCTGGCTCGAGCCGCCAGTTTCATCTGCTCGGTGGCCCAGGCGGTGCGTTCTGCTGGCCGCCCGGCCAGCGCGGCCGGGGCGAAGGCGTCGCACATTGGATCGTAGGCCGGATGGACCGCGACCAACTGGCCGATCATGTGGGTGGTCAGCTCGCTGACCTGCAAGCCGTGCTCGGCCAGCCGCCCCTTGACCTCATCGCAGTAGCCGGTGCTCTGCGCGGCCAGTTCCAGGTCGAGCAGCCGGGCGTCCCAGGCCGGGACCTGCAACCCCTTGAAGCCCAACTCTCCCGCCCACTCGGCGATCCTGTCGAGGCTGTCGAACGGTGGCTTGTCGGCGCTGAACTGCGCGAGGTGCAGACTGGGGCCTTTGAGTGTTCGCATGATGTCATCCTATTGTTTGTTGATCGACAAACAATAGGATCGAATGGCGCTGCCCGTCAATCGCAAATTGGCTAGAATGCACGTTTCACGTAATCAGGCAGACGAGCGATGGCAGGGCGACCTCGGGAATTCGACAAGCAACAGGCGCTGCGCAAGGCGATGCGGCTGTTCTGGGAGCATGGCTACGAGGGCACCTCGATGTCGGCCCTGGTGTCTGCGCTGGGCATCGCCTCCGCGCGCATCTACGCGGCCTTCGGCAGCAAGCAGCAACTGTTCGAGGAAGCCGTGGCCCTGTACGAGTCGACCGAAGGCGGCTTCGCCGACCGCGCCCTGGCCCTGCCGGATATTTACCAGGCCCTGGCACGGATGCTCGAGGACGCCATCAGCACCTACACCCGCGCCAACGAGCCCAGGGGCTGCCTGGTGGTCAGCGCCGCCAGCGGCGTGGCACCGGACAACCTGGCCGTCCAGCAGTGGTTGTCCGGGCACCGCCGGCAGCATACCGAGTCGATCATCGAGCGCCTGCGCCAAGCCCGTGACCAGGGGCAGTTGCCGGCCGACACGCAGGTCGAGGCCCTCGGCCACTTCTATGCCACCTTCCTCCACGGTATCTCCGTGCAGGCCCGCGACGGCGTGCCCGGAGAGGACCTGCGCAGCGCCAGCCGCCTAGCACTGACGCTGTTGCCGAGCCGGCAACCTTGACCTTATCGCCGCCCCGGCAAAGCTGTTAGCCTTGCCCTGTTCAGGTCACCACGGACAGCCCATGGCCAACCACAAGATCGAGATCCGCCGGCGCAACGTCGAAAAGATCCTGCAAGCCGCCGAGCAGGTGTTCGCCGACAAGGGCTTCGCCGCCACCTCTATGGGCGATATCGCCGAACGGGCGCAACTGCCGCGCTCCAACCTGCACTACTACTTCAGCACCAAGGATGACCTGTACCGCGCCGTGTTGCAGGACCTGCTGGACGTCTGGAAACAGGATGCCCTGTGCTTCGAGCACTTCGACGACCCGCGGGTGGTGCTGACCAGCTACATCCGCGCCAAGATGGGCCACTCGCGCTCGCGGCCGCTGGGCTCGAAGATCTGGGCCGAGGAGATCCTCCACGGCGCCCCGCTGCTGGGCCCCAGCCTGGACGAAATCCTGGTGCCCTGGGCGCGGCTCAAGCAGGAGAAGATCCGCAGTTGGGTCGAGGACCGACGCATCCTGCCGGTCGAGCCGTCGGCGCTGCTGTACATGATCTGGGCGGCGACCCAGCACTACGCCGACTTCGGTTTCCAGGTCACCCTGCTCAATGACGGTGAGCCGCTGTCGGACATGGCGTTCGAGCAAGCGGTGCAGACCGTGACCGGCGTCATCCTGCGCGGCATCGGCCTGGAGCCGTGAGCAGCGCCCTTAGCGCCCCAGGTGCTCGCACAGAAAATCGATGAACACCCGGGTCTTGTGCGGCACATGGCTGCTGTTCGGGTACACCACGCTGATCGGCTGCCTCGGCAGGCTGTAGTCCGGCAATACCCGCCGCAGGGTGCCGTCGGCCAGGTCCTGTTCGACCAGCCAGGCCGGCAGCACGGCCACGCCCAGGGCGGCGCAGGCCATTGCCCGAATGGCGTGGGACGCATTGGACTGGTAGGCCGCCCGGCCGACAACGCTTGCACTCCCCGCCTGCGCGCTGTGCAAGGTCCAGGCGGTCGGGCTCTGCAGGTTGCTGTTGGCAATCCAGGGTGTATCCGCCAGTTCCTCGGGCCGTTCAATGGCATGGCGAGCAAGAAAGGCCGGAGCAGCCACCAGCACAATGTCGTACTCGGCCAGCTGGCGACTGCGCAGGTTCGAGTCCGGCAACGCGCCAAGGCGCACCACCAGGTCGAGCCGCTCGGCAATCAGGTCGCTCAGCGACGAGTCGGTATCGTAGCTGAGCGACAACGCCGGGTAGCGCTCGGCGAACAGCGGGATCAGCGGCAGGATGAAGCGCTCGCCGTACTCACCGGTGGTGCTGATGCGCAGCTTGCCCGATAGGCCGTTGTGCCGGCGCAGTACATTGGCGAAGGCGCCTTCGACATCGCTGACGATCACCTTGAAATCTTCATAGAAACTTTGGCCGGTTTCGGTTGGGGCGATAGCACGGGTGCTGCGCGCCAGCAGCGTCACCCCCAGGGCCTGCTCCAGCGCCTTGACGTGCTGGCTGGCCATGGCTTTGCTGATGCCGAGAAATTCCGCCGCCTTGGTGAAGGAGCCGAAGTCGACCACCGCCAGAAACGTCTGCACCCGGTGGAGCTGGGTGTGGAGAGCCGTGCGCGGCATTGTTCACTTCCATCAAACAGAGTTTCAAGGGTAGCGACATCGACAGGGGCAGTCCACGACACCTACTCTGCGCGTCGAAAAGGAGTGGCAATGACGCACCGGTATCGCGTGGCAACGATCTTCCTGATGGGGTTCTTCATCGACTGCATCAACCTGTTCATGCCGACCGTGGCGTTGCCACGGATCGCCGCCGAGTTCGCCATCGGCAACGCCAGCAGCGTGTGGGTTGGCAATGCCTACATGCTCGGGCTGACCCTGGCCGTGCCGGTGAGCACCTGGCTGGCCAATCGCTGGGGCGCGCGGCGGCTGTTGAGCGCCGCCATGCTGGCGTTCAGCGTGGCGGTGTGGGGCTGCGGCGAGGCGCAGAGCTTTGCCGCGTTGATTGCCTGGCGCCTGGTTCAGGGCATGGCCGGTGGCTTGCTGATCCCCGTGGGGCAGGCGCTGACCTTCGAGCGCTTCCAGGGCGCGGAACGCGCCCGCGTGTCCACCCTGGTGATGGCCGTGGCGCTGCTGGCGCCGGCGCTGTCACCCACCCTTGGCGGGTTGATCGTCGACCATGGCCGCTGGCCGTGGGTCTTCCACAGCAACATTCCGCTGGCCCTGCTGACGGCGGCGCTGGCCTGGGCCTGGCTTGACCAGGCACCGGGTCCGACAGCGCCACGCCCGGACTTCAAGGGATTGCTGCTGGTCAGCGCCGCCCTCGCCTGCCTGCTGCTGGGCCTGTCGCTGTATGGTGCCGGCCATGGCGCCCTACTGGCCATCGCCTGCCTGCTGGCGGGTGTGTCCTGCGCCTTGCTGTACCGCGCCCATTACCAACGCGCTGCGGCAGGCATCATCGAGCTGAAGCTGCTCGCCAGCCCCCGCCTGCGAGTCTCGATGCAGGTCTACCATGCGATCCCCGGGGTGTTCACCGGGGTCAACCTGTTGAACATCTTCTATCTGCAGGATGTGCTGCAGCTGAGCGCCCAGGCCACCGGCCTGTTCATGCTGCTCTACGCCGCCGGGGCCTTCGCCGCCATGTTGCTGGCCGGCCGCCTGTACAACCGCGTCGGTGCCGCCCGCCTGTTGCTGCTCGGCATGCTCCTGCACAGCCTGGGTATCTGCCTGCTGGTCATGGTCGATACCCCGACGGACAACGCCGTACTGATGGCGGCCTACGGCCTCATGGGCATCGGCGGCGGCATCGGTGCCAACACCGCCCAGACCACCGCGCTGCTCGACTTCAGCGGCGAGCGGATGCAGCAGGCCAGCGTGCTGTGGAACCTCAATCGACAGATGGCCTTCAGCGTCGGTGCAGCCTTGCTGCTGATGATCTTCAACCTTTTGCTGGTGGGCCTGAGTACGCCGGACGCCTATCACCTGACCTTCACTCTGGCCGCGCTGCTCGGGCTGGCGCCACTGATGACACTGCACACACTACCCCCGGAGACCCCTCGCCATGCCTGACCACGCGATTGCCCGCGCCGAGCGCAGCATTCATCACGTTCATGAGCTGATCCACAGCATCTTCACCCGCCCAGCGGCCGAGACCCAGGCAGTGCTCGGCGGACTGATGGCGGTGTTCGCCGATGATTTCAGCATGGTCGGCACGGCGGGCACGGTGGTGACCCGCGCACAGGTGGAGCAACTGTTCAGCCGGGCGGCCGGCGCACGGCCAGGGCTGGAGATCGTCGTCAGCGACGTCCAGGTGGTATGGCAGGCCGGGGTGAACGTAGCAGTGCGCTACAAGGAAACCCATCGGTTGCAGGGTGTGGTGCAGGCACGCTGGTCACTGGCACTGCTGGAGTGCAGCAACCGCGGCGTGGTGTGGCGCTGCCTGCACGAGACCGCAATCAGCTAGCGCGGAGCTCGAGCAGGCATCACCGCTGCCGAGGCGTGTTTATCGACCGCCTCCTCAACCCGCCTCACGATAGGGATTGCGCGGATCCTGCGTCCAGTTCATGTACGGCTTGCCGGTGTCCTGCGCCTGCATGTCGATGCAACCTTCCACCGGGCAGGTGATCTGGCACAGGTTGCAACCCACGCACTCGGCCTCGATCACACTGTAGGCGTGAGTGCCGTCGGCCTTCAGGGTGCTGGCGATGGCCTGGTGCGAGGTGTCCTCGCAGGCGATGTGGCAGCGCCCGCAGCCGATGCAGGCGTCCTGGTCGATCTGCGCCACCGACTTGTAGTTGATATCCAGGTACTTCCAGTCGGTGGTATGCCCCACGGCCTGGCCACGAAACGCCTCGAGGCTGCGGTGGCCGTGCTGGTCCATCCAGCGCGCCAGGCCGTCCTGCATGTCTTCGACGATGCGAAAGCCATGCAGCATCGCTGCGGTGCACACCTGCACCGCGCCACTGCCCAGGGCGATGAACTCGGCGGCGTCGCGCCAGGTGCCGATACCGCCAATGCCACAGATCGGCAGGCCACGGGTCTCGGGGTCGCGGGCGATCTCGGCGACCATGTTCAGGGCGATCGGCTTGACCGCCGACCCGCAGTAGCCGCCATGGGTGCTCTGGTCGCCGACGATGGGGTGGGCGACCATGCGGTCCAGGTCGACACTGGTGATCGAGTTGATGGTGTTGATCAGCGACACCGCGTCCGCCCCGCCCCGGTGCGCGGCGCGCGCCGACTGGCGGATGTCGGTGATATTGGGGGTGAGCTTGACGATCACCGGCAGCGTGCAATGGGTCTTGCACCAGCGGGTGACCATTTCCACATATTCGGGCACCTGGCCGACGGCGGCGCCCATGCCGCGCTCGGGCATGCCGTGGGGGCAGCCGAAGTTGAGCTCGATGCCATCGGCGCCAGTGGCTTCCACCAGTGGCAGGATGAACTTCCAGGATTCTTCGACGCACGGCACCATCAGCGACACGATCAGCGCACGGTCGGGCCAGTCCTTCTTCACCTGGGTGATCTCGCGCAGGTTGATCCCCAGCGAGCGGTCGGTGATCAGCTCGATGTTGTTGATGCCCTGCACCTGGCGGTTGGCGCCGTAGTGCGCCGAGTAGCGCGACGACACGTTGACCGCCGCCGGGTCCTCGCCCAGGGTCTTCCACACCACCCCGCCCCAGCCGGCCTCGAAGGCGCGGATTACGTTGTAGGCCTTGTCGGTGGGGGGCGCGGAAGCCAACCAGAATGGATTGGGTGCCTTGATGCCGGCGAATACGATGGACAGGTCGGCCATTTACGCAGCCTCCACATTGAGCATGAGTTGGGCATGGATGGCTTCGGCGGCCAGCTTGCCATGTTGCACGGCCTGGACGGTGAGGTCCTGGCCCAGCGCGGTACAG
Organism: Pseudomonas sp. FW305-96; assembly: GCF_058783825.1. Taxonomy (NCBI): domain Bacteria; kingdom Pseudomonadati; phylum Pseudomonadota; class Gammaproteobacteria; order Pseudomonadales; family Pseudomonadaceae; genus Pseudomonas; species Pseudomonas sp. FW305-96. The sequence continues at coordinate 75,806 of NZ_JBYSYW010000024.1, read as the reverse complement.
TCGCCGCCGGCGTAGATGCCGGGGATGGAGGTACGCATGTGCGCGTCCACCTGTATGCGCTCGCCGTCGCGGGCCAGTTGCGCCGCCAGCGGATCGCCGAGGCTTTGCTCATCGAAGCGCTGGCCGATGGCCTTGAAGATCGCGTCGGCAGCCAGCTCGAAGGTTTCGCCGGTATCGCCCAGGCGTCCGTCGATCAATTGCGTGCGCGCGAAGCGCATGCCACGCACGCGCCCGGCATCATCCAGCAGCACGGCATCGGGCCGGGCCCAGGTGTGCAGGCGCACCTGATTGTGCTTGGCAATTTCCTGCTCATGGCCGGTGGCGCCCATGTCGGCTTCGCCGCGGCGGTACACCAGGTTGACGTCGCGGGCGCCCAGGCGGCTCATCTGCACGGCCATGTCGATGGCGGTGTTGCCAGCGCCGAGCACCAGGCAGCGGTCAGCCAACGGCAGCTGGGTGAGGTCGTCAGCCTGGCGCAGCTCACGGATATAGTCGGTGGCGGCAAGCAGGCCCGGCGCGTCTTCGTCCGCCAGGCCCAGCTGGCGCACGGCCCCCAGGCCCAGGCCGAGGAACACCGCGTCGTACTGGCCATGCAGCTCGGCCAACGACAGGTTGCCGCCCAGGCGCTGGCCATGGCGGATCTCGATTCCGCCGATGCCCAGCAGGAATTCCACTTCGCGCTGGGCGTAGTCGTCCACCAGCTTGTAGCGGGCGATGCCGTATTCGTTGAGACCACCGGCCTTCTCCCGCGCCTCGAAGATCACCACGTCGTGGCCGTGCATGGCCAGCCGATGCGCGCACGACAATCCGGCGGGGCCGGCGCCGACCACGGCGATGCGTTTGCCACTGGCCGGTGAGCGCTGGAATGGATGCTCGGTGAAGTCGGCGTGGTCCAGGGCGTAGCGCTGCAATTGGCCGATCAGTACCGGGGCGCACTCCTGGGCGTTGTTGCGCACGCAGGCTTGCTGGCAAAGGATCTCCGTGGGGCAAACCCGGGCGCAGCTGCCGCCAAGAATGTTGGCCGAGAGAATGCGTTCGGCGGCGCCCTGCAGGTTCTCGTCGCTGATGCGGTGGATGAACGAGGGGATGTCGATTTCACTGGGGCACGCATTGACGCACGGCGCGTCGTAGCAGTACAGGCAGCGCGCGCTCTCGACAGCGGCCTGGCGGGCGGTGAGCGGGGGCGCGAGGTCGCTGAAGGCCTCGGCCAGTTGGTCGGCGCCGGCGCGGGGGGGCGGCAAGTGGTTCAGGGCATCGATCACGGTTGTAGCCTCTCGCTTTTTTATGGGTTCAGGCGGCGGTCACTCGCCTGTCCGTTCTGGGGGATGGCAGTCAACAGGAGCATGTGTGTTGTAATCAGGGTGCGCTTTGCGCCCCTATCGCCGGCAAGCCGGCTCCCACAGGGCCTGTACGCGCCTGCTCTTTGTGGGAGCCGGCTTGCCGGCGATAGGGCTGCGCAGCGGCCCCCGGTTTCACTGGCACCGCCCAACGCTTGGAGTAGACTGTCCGACCTCCCGCATTCATAAGGACGTTGTCATGCTGAAGATCTGGGGCCGCAAGAATTCGAGCAATGTGCGCAAGGCGTTGTGGATCGCCCACGAGCTGGGCCTGGACTTCGAGTCCATCGATGCCGGCGGCGCCTTCGGCGTGGTCAACGAACCGCACTACCGGGCCCTGAACCCCAACGGCCTGGTGCCCATGCTCGAAGATGGTGACCTGGTGCTGTGGGAGTCCAACACCATCGTGCGCTACCTGTGCGCCGAGTACGGTGCAGAGCAGGGCTGGTACCTGGACGACCCGCGCCAGCGCGCCCTGGCGGACAAGTGGATGGACTGGACCACCTCGTCCTTCGCCGGCCCCTTCCGCCCACTGTTCTGGGGCCTGCTGCGCACCCCCGAGGACCAGCGCGACTGGGTGGCGATCAACGCCGCGCACAAGCAATGCGCCCAGTTGCTGGCCATCGCCGACGAGACCCTGGCCAAGCAGCCGTACCTCTCCGGCGAGCAGATCGGCATGGGCGACATCCCCCTGGGCAGCTTCATCTACGCCTGGTTCGAAATGCCGATTGAACGCCCGGCCATGTATCACCTCGAAGCCTGGTACGAGCGCCTCAAGCAACGCCCGGCCTACCAGGCGGCGGTGATGACCGCCCTGACGTGACGCCACTTCGATAGTCACTATCGATACATGTGACTGTACTTGTGCGGCCGGGCCTTGCACCATGGCCGCACTCACTGCGCCAGTGTCTTTACCTGGCGTGTCCCGAACCTTTTTCATCGGTACCTGACCCGCCATGAGTTCCGCCCTGTCCATTCGACAGCTGACCAAGACCTACGGCAACGGCTTCCAGGCCCTCAAGGGCATCGACCTGGATGTTGCCGAAGGCGACTTCTTCGCCTTGCTCGGCCCCAACGGCGCCGGCAAGTCCACCACCATCGGCATTCTCTCGACCCTGGTGAACAAGACCAGCGGCACGGTCAACGTGTTCGGCAACGACCTCGACCGCTCGCCCGCGGCGCTCAAGCGCTGCCTGGGCGTGGTGCCCCAGGAGTTCAACTTCAACCAGTTCGAGAAGACCTTCGACATCGTCGTCACCCAGGCCGGCTACTACGGCATCCCGCCCAAGGTGGCCAAGGAGCGCGCCGAGCAGTACCTCACGCAGCTGGGCCTGTGGGACAAGCGCGACGTGCCTTCGCGCTCGCTGTCCGGCGGCATGAAGCGCCGGCTGATGATCGCCCGGGCGCTGATCCACGAGCCGCGCCTGCTGATCCTCGACGAGCCGACCGCAGGGGTGGACATCGAGCTGCGCCGTTCGATGTGGAGCTTCCTCACCGAGCTCAACCAGAAAGGCATCACCATCATCCTCACCACCCACTACCTCGAAGAGGCCGAGCAGCTGTGCCGCAACATCGGCATCATCGACCACGGCACCATCGTCGAGAACACCAGCATGCGCCAGCTGCTGGGCAAGCTGCATGTCGAGACCTTCGTCCTTGACCTGCGCCACGACCTGCCCGCCGCGCCCGAGCTGCAGGGTTACCCGTGCCGTCTGATCACCCCGCACACGCTGGAGGTGCAGGTAGACAAGGACATCGGTATCACCGCGCTGTTCGGCCAGCTGGCGCTGAAGAACATCGAGGTGCAGAGCCTGCGCAACAAGACCAACCGACTCGAGGAGCTGTTCGTGTCCCTGGTGGAAAAAAACCTGTCGAAGGTGGCCGTATGAGTGTGGAACTGCGCACCAACTGGGTCGCCCTGAACACCATTGTCTACCGCGAAGTGCGGCGCTTCCTGCGCATCTGGCCGCAGACCCTGCTGCCGCCGGCGATCACCATGGTCCTGTACTTCGTGATCTTCGGTAACCTGATCGGCCGGCAGATCGGCGACATGGGCGGATTCACCTACATGGAGTACATCGTGCCGGGGCTGATCATGATGTCGGTGATCACCAACTCCTATGGCAACGTGGTATCGAGCTTCTTCGGCAGCAAGTTCCAGCGCTCCATCGAGGAGCTGATGGTGTCGCCGGTGTCGCCGCACACCATCCTGGTCGGCTATGTGCTGGGCGGCGTGTTGCGCGGCTTGGCGGTGGGGGTGATCGTGACGTTCCTGTCGCTGTTCTTCACCCATCTGCAGGTGCACCACCTGGGGGTGACAGTCATCGTAGTATTGCTGACCGCGACCATCTTCTCGCTGCTGGGCTTCGTCAACGCGGTGTTCGCCCGCAACTTCGACGATATCTCGATCATCCCGACCTTCGTGCTGACACCGCTGACCTACCTGGGCGGGGTGTTCTACTCGATCAACCTGCTGCCGCCGTTCTGGCAGACCGTGTCGCTGGCAAACCCGGTGTTGCACATGGTCAACTCGTTCCGCTACGGCATCCTAGGGGTGTCGGATATCAGTATTGGCACGGCGATCAGCTTCATGCTGGTGGCCACCGCGGTGCTCTACCTGCTGTGCGTGCGCCTGCTGGTCAGCGGCCGCGGCATGCGCGCCTGAGCCCCCTGAGCCCTGGTTGGGGTTGGCTGAGCAGCGACACTGGCGCCGGCGCCACTGCCGGCCCACCCACCAGCGCCAGTAGCCCATGGTGGTGAAGTAGGCGAGCACGCCCAGCACCACCCCGCACACCACCGAGCCGAGCAGGAACGGTTGCCAGATCGTCGCCAGTTGCTCGGTGACCCAGTCGACGGTGATCGACTCGGGCAGCGTGCGTGGCGGCACCTGCAGCAGCCAGGCACCGGTCATGTAGGTGACGAAGAACACCGGCGGCATGGTCAGCGGGTTGGTCAACCACACCAGGCTCACCGCGATCGGCAGGTTGCCGCGCACGGGAATGGCCAGCGCGGCGGCCAGCAACATCTGCATGGGGATGGGAATGAGCGCGGCGAACAGGCCGACGCCCATGGCCCGCGCCACCGAATGGCGATTCAGGTGCCAGAGGTTGGGGTCGTGCAGCAACTTGCCGAAAAAGCGTAAGGACTTGTGTTCGCGGATGCTGGTCGGGTCCGGCATGTAGCGTTTGAACAGACGGCGCGGCATGTGGGCTCCCGGCAGGGTTGAAGGGCGTCAGTATGCCCTGATTGAAACGCAGCCTCGTTCAGAGTTTGTGACAATTGATTAGCAGGGTTTTCCCGCCAATCGGCTAAGCCTCAGGGGTCGTGATCGCTTCTGGAGCTCTATCTCATGCGCACAGGGATGCTGGCGCTGGTGCTCGGGCTGTTGAGCCTGCGTTTGTTACCTGCCTTGCCACCGGTCGGATGGCTGATTCCATTGCTGTTGCTGGCCTTGGCCTGCCTGCGTACGCGGGCTTGGCCGCTGGGCTGGTTTGTGCTGGGTGGCTGCTGGGCCTGCTGGTCGGCGCAGCAGGCGCTGGATGATCGCCTGGCCCCGGCGCTGGATGGCCGCACGCTGTGGCTGGAGGGGCAGGTGGTGGGGCTGCCGACCCGCACGGAGCGCGGTGTGCGGTTCGAGCTGGAGCATCCTGAGTCGCGCCGGGCGCAATTGCCCAGGCGCCTGCAACTGAGCTGGTTCGCCGGGCCCGAATTGCGCGCCGGTGAGCGCTGGCGCCTGGCGGTGAACCTGCGCCAGCCCCACGGGCTGCTCAACCCCCATGGCCCGGATCGCGAAGCGCTGTTGCTGGCCCGGGGTATCGGTGCCACAGGCTCGGTCAAGGCCGGCGAGCGGGTCGGGCAGGCCACGGTGGGCTGGCGCGATGCCGTGCGCCAGCGGTTGATGAACGTGGATGCCCGTGGGCGCGAGGCGGCGCTGGCGGCCCTGGTGCTGGGCGATGGCGCCGGGCTGGCGCGCGAAGACTGGCAGACCCTGCAGGCCACCGGCACGGTGCACCTGTTGGTGATCTCCGGCCAGCATATCGGGCTGTTGGCCGGGCTGGTGTACGGCCTGGTCGCGGGCCTGGCGCGGCTGGGCGCCTGGCCATCGCGCTGGCTGTGGCTGCCCTGGGCCTGTGGCCTGGCCATGGCCGCGGCGTTGGGCTACGGCTGGTTGGCCGGGTTTGGCGTGCCGGTGCAGCGGGCCTGCCTGATGCTGGCGGTGGTGTTGCTCTGGCGCCTGCGCTTCAGGCACCTGGGGGCAGCCTTGCCGCTGCTGTTGGCGTTGTCGGGGGTGTTGCTGATCAATCCATTGGCCAGCCTGCTGCCGGGTTTCTGGCTGTCGTTTGCCGCGGTTGGCGTGCTGATGCTGTGCTTCTCTGCCCGGCTCGGCGCCTGGCGACCCTGGCAGGCCTGGAGCCGAGCCCAGTGGGTGATCGCCGTGGGCCTGTTGCCGGTGCTGCTGGCGCTGGGGCTGCCGGTCAGCCTGACGGCGCCGCTGGCCAACCTGCTGGCGGTGCCCTGGATCAGTTTCGCGGTGTTGCCGCTGGCCCTGCTTGGCACGGCGGCGTTGCCGCTGCCAGGGGTAGGGGAGGGGCTGTTGTGGCTGGCGGGGCTTTCGCTGGATGGGCTGTTTCACCTGCTCGCGCAGCTTGCGGGGCAGTGGCCGGCATGGCTGCCCGAACCGTTGCCGCTGTGGGCCTGGCTGTTGGTCGCGCTGGGCGCGCTGTTGTTGCTGCTGCCTCGGGGCGTGCCGTTGCGCTTGCCGGGCGCGGTGATGCTGGTGGCCTTGTGGGCGCCGCGCGAGCAGGTGCCCCACGGCCAGGTGCAGGTGTGGCAGCTGGATGTCGGCCAGGGCTTGGCGGTGCTGCTGCGCACCCGTCACCACGCATTGTTGTACGACGCCGGGCCTGCCCACGGCGACAGTGACCTGGGCGAGAGCGTGGTGCTGCCGACCTTGCGCAGGCTGGGGGTGAGGCACCTGGACCTGATGCTGGTCAGCCATGGCCACGCCGATCATGCCGGCGGGGCGTCGGCAGTGCGTCGTGGGCTGCCGGTGACGCGGGTGCTGGCGGGGGAGGTTGCCGGGCTTGCGCCTGCCGCGCTGTGCGACAGTGGTGAGCGCTGGCGCTGGGATGGGGTCGATTTCGAGCTGTGGCATTGGCCGCAGGGTGCCTCCAGCAATGACCGCTCCTGCGTGCTGCGGGTGGTGGCCAATGGCGAGCGCCTGCTGCTGGCCGGCGACATGGAGGCCGGGGCGGAGCGGGCTTGGCTGGCGGCCAGCGAGAATCCGCGTGTCGACTGGCTGCAGGCGCCGCACCACGGCAGCCGCACGTCGTCCACCGAACCGTTCATCAAGGCGCTGGCGCCACGCGGGGTGATGATTTCGCGGGGGCGCAGCAACGGCTTCGGGCATCCGCACGCGCAGGTGATCGAGCGCTATCGGCGGCATGGGGTGCAGGTGCATGACACGGCGCTGGCGGGGGCGTTGCGGTTGATGCTGGGGAGTCAGGGTGAGGTGGAGGGTTTGCGGACTGAGCGGCGGGACTGGTGGGATTAGGAAGGGCTTTGGGGGCATGTCGTGAGTTTTTCTTCGACGCGCAAATCGAGCGCCACCCCCCAGCTTCCAAGCCAAGCCCAGCAATTCCCTGACCTCCGGCAGATGAGCCCCAGGCGGTCCTATGGTAGAGTGGCGGCCTTTTTCCGAGGGGATGCTTACTGTGTGGGAATTGGTCAAGTCCGGTGGCTGGATGATGCTGCCGATCATCCTGAGCTCCATCGCTGCCATGGCGATCGTCGTCGAGCGCCTGTGGACCTTGCGCGCCAGCCGTGTCACCCCGCCGCACCTGCTGGGCCAGGTGTGGATGTGGATCAAGGACAAGCAGCTCACCGGTGACAAGCTCAAGGCGCTGCGCGCCGATTCGCCGCTGGGCGAGATCCTCGCCGCGGGCCTGGCCAACTCGCGCCATGGCCGCGAGATCATGAAAGAGTGCATCGAAGAGGCCGCCTCGCGGGTCATCCACGAGCTGGAGCGCTACATCAGCACCCTCGGCACCATCGCCGCCATGGCACCGCTGCTGGGCCTGCTGGGCACCGTGCTGGGCATGATCGACATCTTCAGCGCCTTCATGGGCTCGCAGATGACCGCCAACGCCGCGGTACTGGCCGGCGGTATCTCCAAGGCCCTGGTCACTACCGCGGCCGGCCTGATGGTCGGCATCCCGGCGGTGTTCTTCCACCGCTTCCTGCTACGCCGCATCGATGAGCTGGTGGTGGGCATGGAGCAGGAAGCGATCAAGCTGGTCGAGGTGTTGCAGGGCGACCGCGAAGTGGAAGTGGCCGGAGGCAAGGCGTGAAGTTCCGGCGCAATCGCCAGCGCGAGAACGTCGACATCAACCTGGCGTCGTTGATCGACGTGGTGTTCGTGCTGCTGCTGTTCTTCGTGGTCACCACCACTTTCACCCGCGAGACCCAGCTGCGTGTCGAGTTGCCCGAGGCCAGCAGTGCCGAGCAGCCGCCGGCTGACCAGGACAAGCTGGTGGAGATCTCCATCAGCGCCGACGGCGTGTACTCGGTGAACAATCACCTGCTGCCCAAGAGCGACCTGGCCACCCTGACCGAGGCCATCGAGAAGGCATCCGGCGGTGACATCACCCTGCCGCTGGCGATCAGCGCCGACGGCAAGACCCCGCACCAGGCTGTGATCACCGCAATGGACGCGGCCGGCAAGCTCGGCTTCAGCAAGTTGCGCATGACCACCGTCGAGGCCGCGCAGGGCAATCCCTGATGGCCCTCGCCGACCGTCTGCTCGCTGCCTGGTATGCCGGGCACCCGGCGCTGGCCCTGCTGCGCCCGCTGGAGGCGCTGTATCGTCGTGTGGTGACGCGCAAACGAGCACGTTTCCTCAGCGGCACCAGCCCCAGCTACCGCGCCCCGGTGCCCGTGATCGTGGTGGGCAATATCACCGTGGGCGGTACCGGCAAGACACCGATGATCCTCTGGCTGATCGAGCACTGCCGCCGGCAGGGGCTGAAGGTCGGCGTGGTCAGCCGTGGCTACGGCGCCAAGCCGCCGCAGTATCCCTGGCGTGTCGCCGCCGACCAGCTCGCCGAGCAGGCCGGTGACGAGCCTTTGCTGATCGTCCAGCGCACCGACGTGCCGCTGGTGATCGACCCCGACCGCTCCCGCGCCGTGCAGGCGCTGCTGGCCAGCGACGCGCCGGACCTGATCCTGTGCGACGACGGCATGCAGCATTACCGTCTGGCCCGCGACCTGGAGTTGGTGCTGATCGACGCCGCCCGTGGCCTGGGCAACCGTCGCTGCCTGCCGGCCGGCCCGTTGCGCGAGCCCGCCGAGCGCCTGGCCGAGGCCGACGCGGTGCTGTTCAACGGCGCCGAGGCCGACCGTGACGGTGGCTTTGCCTTCGGCCTGCAGCCGTCGGCGCTGATCAACCTGCGCAGCGGCGAGCGCCGCGAGCTCGACCTGTTTCCCGCTGGCCAGGCGCTGCACGCCGTGGCCGGCATCGGTAATCCGCAACGTTTCTTCAACACCCTGCTGGGGCTACACTGGCAGCCGGTGCCGCACCCCTTTGCCGACCATGCGCCGTACAGCCGCGAGGTGCTGTCGTTCAGCCCGCCGCTGCCGTTGGTGATGACCGAGAAGGATGCGGTGAAATGCCGGCCGTTCGCTGCTGACGACTGGTGGTACCTGGCGGTCGACGCCGTTCCATCGCAGGCGTTCGTCGCCTGGTTCGACGCCGAGCTCGATCGCCTGCTACCTGGCCGCCCCAGGCCCTGAGCCTTTTTCAATTTCCGTTTCAAGGAAGCTCCCATGGACACCAAACTGCTCGATATCCTGGCCTGCCCGATCACCAAGGGCCCGCTCAAGCTCAGCGCCGACAAGACCGAGCTGATCAGCAAGGGCGCGGGCCTGGCCTATCCGATTCGCGATGGCATCCCGGTGATGCTGGAAAGCGAGGCGCGCACCCTGACCGACGACGAGCGCCTGGACAAATGAGCCTGGACTTCACCGTGGTGATTCCCGCCCGGCTGCGCTCCACGCGCCTGCCGGGCAAGCCGCTGCTGGCGATTGCCGGCAAGCCGATGGTCCAGCATGTGTGGGAGCAGGCGCGCAAGAGCGGCGCCAGCCGCGTGGTCATCGCCACCGACGATGCCAGCATCGTCGAGGCCTGCCAGGTGTTCGGCGCCGAAGTGCTGCTGACCCGCGCCGACCACGAGTCTGGCACCGACCGCCTGGCCGAAGTGGCTGCCCAGCTGGGCCTGGCCGCCGATGCCATCGTGGTCAACGTGCAGGGTGACGAGCCGCTGATTCCGCCGGTGATCATCGACCAGGTGGCGGCCAACCTCGCCGCGCACCCCGAGGCCGGCATCGCCACCCTGGCCGAGCCGATTCACGCGCCGCAAACCATCTTCAACCCTAACGCGGTGAAGGTGGTCAGCGACAAGAACGGCCTGGCCCTGACCTTCAGCCGCGCGCCATTGCCTTGGGCCCGCGACACGTTTGCCAAGGACCGTGAGCGCATGCCCGAAGGCGTGCCGTACCGCCGCCATATCGGCATGTACGCCTACCGCGTGGGCTTCCTCCAGGACTTCGTCGCCTGGGGCCCATGCTGGCTGGAGCAGACCGAGTCGCTGGAGCAGTTGCGTGCCCTGTGGCATGGCGTGCGCATCCATGTTGCCGATGCCATCGAGGCCCCGGCCGTGGGCGTGGACACCCCTGAAGACCTGGAGCGCGTGCGGCGCTTGCTGGAGGCCTGATGCGCGTTCTGTTCGTCTGCCTCGGCAATATCTGCCGCTCGCCGACTGCCGAAGGCGTGCTGCGCCATCAGCTCGAGGCGGCAGGCCTCGGTGACGTGGTGCGCGTTGCCTCCGCCGGTACCGGCGACTGGCATGTCGGCAAGGCGCCCGACAGCCGTACCTGCAAGGCCGCGCTGGCCCGCGGCTACGACCTGTCGCGCCAGCGCGCCCAGCAGGTCAAGGCGGCGCATTTCGCCGAGTACGACCTGGTTCTGGCCATGGACAAGAGCAACCTGGGCAATTTGCAGGCGTTGCGCCCACACAACGCCAAGGGCGAGCTCGACCTGTTCCTGCGCCGCTATGGCGCGGCCCTGGACGAAGTGCCGGACCCTTACTACGGCGGTGCCGAAGGCTTCGAGCAGGTCCTGGACCTGATCGAGGCGGCGTGCCGTGAGCTGGTCGTGGAAATCAAGGGGCGGTTATGACGGCGCACTGGCAGGAGCGCGTGTCGCTCAAGCCCTACAACACTTTCGGCATCGATGTCAGTGCCCGCTACTTCACCCAGGCCCATGACGACGACGAGGCCCGCCAGGCACTGGCCCAGGCCGCCGAGCGGCAGGTGCCGGTGCTGGTCATTGGTGGTGGCAGCAACTTGCTGCTATCCCGCGATGTCGACGCCCTGGTGCTGCACATGGCCAGCCGTGGGCGGCGCCTGCTCAGCGATGACGGTGAGCGCGTGGTGGTCGAAGCCGAGGCCGGCGAGCCCTGGCATCCGTTCGTGCAGTGGAGTCTCGACCAGGGGCTGTGCGGGCTGGAGAACCTCAGCCTGATCCCTGGCACAGTGGGCGCCGCGCCGATGCAGAACGTCGGCGCCTATGGCGTGGAGATCAAGGACGTATTCGCCGGTTTGACCGCGCTGGACCGCGAAACCGGCGAGCTGCGTGACTTCTCGCTGGAGGCGTGCGGCTTCGGTTATCGCGACAGCCTGTTCAAGCGCAATCCGGGCCGCTGGCTGATCCTGCGCGTGCGCTTTGCGCTGAGCCGGTCGTTGCAGGCGCACCTGGACTACGGTCCGGTGCGTCAGCGCTTGGCGGAGCAGGGTATCGAGCAGCCGACCGCGCAGGCGATCAGCGATGCGATCTGCAGTATTCGTCGGGAAAAGCTGCCGGATCCGGCTGAGCTGGGTAACGCCGGGAGCTTCTTCAAGAATCCTGTGGTGCCTGCTGTGTTGGCCGAGCATATTCGTGCCGAGCATCCTGGCGTGGTGGCTTATCCGCAGGTCGACGGCCAGGTGAAGCTGGCAGCCGGCTGGTTGATCGAGCAGGCGGGGTGGAAGGGTTATCGCGATGGCGATGCTGGTGTGCACCGTTTGCAGTCGCTGGTACTGGTCAACTACGGCCAGGCGAGTGGGGCGCAGTTGCATGGGCTGGCTCGGCGGATCCAGGCGGATATCCTTGAGCGCTTTGGGGTCGAGCTGGAGATGGAGCCGAACCTGTACTGACTCTATCGCGGGGCAAGCCCGGATCACCAGTAGAGCCGTTACCATTCCGGCAAAGAAAAAGCCCCGCCAGTTCGCACTGGCGGGGCTTTTTCATTCAGCCGAGGCTATCAACCGTGATGAGGCTTGTGCTCATCAGCGGTCTCCAGCGCTTCAGCAGGGGCGGCTTCGGCAGCGGCCTGGGCGGCAGCGGCGGCGGCTGCTTCGGCTTCACGCTTGCGGCGACGCACTTCACGTGGGTCGTTCGGGGCGCGGCCGTTGGCCAGCATCGCCGAAGGCGCTTCGACCGGGGCCGGTGCTTCCACGGGCGCCTGCTCGGCAACGATCGGCGCAGGCTCGGCGGCAGGTGCTTCAGCCACTTCCGGCTGGGCCTCGGCCACTGGCTCGACGACCGCTACAGGCTGCTCGGCTACCGGGGCTTCGACCACGGTGGCTTCGACTACCTGCGGCTGCTCGATTTCACCGGCTTCCACGGCAGGGGCTTGCAGCGCCTCGGCGACGACGGCAGGCTGCTCGGCAGGGGCTTCTTCGACCACTGGCTGCGGCGCTACTTCGACCACCGGTTCGATGCTCGGCTCAGCGGCGACCACTGGCTCGCTGACCGGTTGCTCGACCACCGGGGCGATGGCGACCTGCTCGGCCACGACCTCGGTGATTTCCACCTGGGTTTCGGCGACAGTGGCGCTGGCGCGCTCGGCCTGCTGGTTGGCTTGGGCTTCGGCATCGGCGCTGATGTTGCTGGTGGCCACGGCGGCGATGACGGCAGTGCCGGCGGCCAGTTCTGCGCCCAGCTCAGTGGCCTGGTGCTGTTGTGGCTGCTGCTCTTCGCCGGCGTCTTCGTCGCCTTCGATCAACTCGCCATTGGCGTTGCGCTGGCGCTCACGACGGTTGCTGCGACGACGCTGGCCACGGGAACGGCGGCGCGGACGCTCGCCATCGGTGCCTTCCTGTTCGTCCTGCAGCAGTTCGTCGTTCGGCAGTTGCTCTTCGGCGAGCTCGGCGGCCTGTTCGACGGCCTGCGCCTCAGGGCGCAGCTGGCGCTCTTCACGCGGCGCGCGTTCTTCACGTGGCGCACGCTCTTCACGAGGGGCGCGTTCTTCACGCGGTGCACGCTCTTCACGTGGTGCGCGTTCTTCACGCGGGGCACGCTCTTCACGTGGTGCACGTTCTTCACGCGGCGCGCGCTCTTCGCGAGGGGCACGTTCTTCACGTGGTGCACGCTCTTCACGGGCTACACGTTCCTCGCGTGGCGCACGCTCTTCACGTGGGGCGCGTTCTTCACGGGCGGCCGGGGCCGGTGCGGCGTCCAGCGGCTCGCGCAATTCGCGCACGCGCTCTTCGCGGTTGCCACGGCGGTCTTCGCGCGGCTGGCGCTGACGCTCTTCGCGTGGGGCGCGTTCTTCACGCGGTGCACGTTCTTCGCGTGGCTGACGCTCTTCACGCGGGGCGCGCTCGCTGCGTTCTTCACGCGGCTTGCGGTCTTCCTCGCGGCGGCCATTGCGGTTGCGGCTCTGCTGGCGACCGTTGCGGCGCTCTTCGTTGCGTGGCGAACGCTCGGTAGCCGGTTTTTCGGTGGTGACGGCCGGCGCGGCGGCAGGCTCTTCCTTGCCGGCGAACAGGCTGACCAGCGACTTGACCAGGCCCTTGAACAGGCTTGGCTCCGGTACGCTCGGCGCCGGTGCGACCGGTGCGACTGGCTGTTCTTCGACGGCGGTTGGTACCGGTGCGTTGGCGCGGGCCGGCGCGGTCTTCACCGCGGCTTCCTGGCGTACCAGGGTGCGGGTGGCGGTCGGCAGCGGCGCTTCTTCGGTCTCGGCCGAGGCGATTTCGTAGCTGGACTGGTTGTTCAGCACGTCCGGGTTGTCGTCGCGCAGGCGCTGGACTTCGAAGTGCGGGGTTTCCAGGTGATCGTTCGGCAGGATGATGATGCGCGCGCGAGTACGCAGTTCGATCTTGGTGATCGAGTTGCGTTTCTCGTTGAGCAGGAAGGCGGCCACCGGGATCGGCACCTGGGCGCGCACCTCGGCGGTGCGGTCCTTCAGGGCTTCTTCCTCGATCAGGCGCAGGATCGCCAGCGACAGCGACTCGACGTCACGGATGATGCCGGTGCCCGAGCAGCGTGGGCAGACGATGCCGCTGCTCTCGCCCAGCGATGGGCGCAGGCGCTGGCGGGACATTTCCAGCAGGCCGAAGCGCGAGATGCGGCCGACCTGCACACGGGCGCGGTCGGCCTCGAGGCATTCGCGCACGCGCTCTTCGACGGCGCGCTGGTTCTTCGCCGGGGTCATGTCGATGAAGTCGATGACGATCAGGCCGCCGATGTCACGCAGACGCAGCTGGCGGGCGATTTCCTCGGCCGCTTCCAGGTTGGTCTGCAGGGCGGTTTCCTCGATGTCGCTGCCTTTGGTGGCGCGCGCCGAGTTGATGTCGATGGACACCAGGGCTTCGGTCGGGTCGATCACGATCGAGCCGCCGGACGGCAGGTCGACGACGCGCTGGAAGGCGGTTTCGATCTGGCTTTCGATCTGGAAGCGGTTGAACAGCGGCACGCTGTCTTCGTACAGCTTGACCTTGCTGGCGTACTGCGGCATCACCTGGCGGATGAAGGTCAGGGCTTCTTCCTGGGCGTCGATGCTGTCGATCAGTACTTCGCCGATGTCCTGGCGCAGGTAGTCGCGGATGGCGCGGATGATGACGTTGCTTTCCTGGTAGATCAGGAACGGCGCGGTACGGTCCAGCGAGGCTTCCTTGATGGCGGTCCACAGCTGCAGCAGGTAGTCGAGGTCCCACTGCATTTCTTCGCTGCTGCGGCCAAGGCCCGCGGTGCGCACGATCAGGCCCATGTCGCCCGGAACGGTCAGGCCGTTCAGTGCTTCACGCAGCTCGTTGCGCTCTTCGCCTTCGATGCGGCGGGAGATGCCGCCGGCGCGCGGGTTGTTGGGCATCAGCACCAGGTAGCGGCCGGCCAGGCTGATGAAGGTGGTCAGGGCGGCGCCTTTGTTGCCGCGCTCTTCCTTCTCGACCTGGACGATGACTTCCTGGCCTTCGCTCAGGACTTCCTTGATGTTGACCCGGCCTTCAGGGGCTTTCTTGAAGTATTCGCGGGAGATTTCCTTCAGCGGCAGGAAGCCGTGACGTTCGGAGCCGAAGTCGACGAAGGCGGCTTCAAGGCTGGGCTCGATCCGGGTGATCTTGCCTTTGTAGATGTTGGCCTTTTTCTGCTCACGGGCACCGGACTCGATGTCCAGGTCGTAGAGGCGTTGGCCGTCCACCAGGGCTACACGCAACTCTTCGGGTTGAGTTGCGTTAATCAGCATTCTTTTCATGTTGTACCGTCGGTTTCCGGGCTGCCGGAAACGGCGTTCGGCACACACGACTTTTCATGATCGGTGCCAAGGTGCGCAAAGGGTGGCGAGCCACCCCCGTGTCTGACGACGTTCGGCACCAGCCGGTTGCCCAGCCTGCCGTTGTCGCGACGACGCGTCCTGTTTTGCGGTGCCAAAAGGCCTGTCGAGCTTTTCGAAGGTTATCCGAATCAATCGAGCGGGCCTGGTGCACTCAGTCAGGAGGAGGAATCAACCGGTCGTCCGTGGATGCCACGAGGGCGTCTGTTCAGGACCTTGCCCGCTCATCGCCCGTTGAGTGGGGCGGTGGGTCGGGTTCGGTGCCACACGGTCCGAAGGCTGTGCATCTCCACCCTGCACGTATCCCTGAAAATTCGGTGCTGCCGCGCGCTGAATCCGCAACGGGTTGCATTTTTCGCCAGCCCGGTACCGGGCTGGCGCCATGACATATCCAAGGCAGGTATTTCCGAAGCATTCGCCCGAATGCGCGGAAACGACGGTGGCGGGCAGAGGTACGGCGAAAAGAAGCGGGTAAGCAGGTGAAACACCGCACTTGTCGTTTTTTTCCGGTCTTCTCTACACAGCGCTGGTGGCGATTCCAGGCATTTAGTTAAACTGGCGAACGCTCCGTAGGACGGCCTCGCGTCCTCGGAATTGCGATGGTCAGGGCCGGCGTAGAGCCTGATGCCGCTGGCCTGCCGCTTTTGGCGGCGTTCGCGACTATAGCAGTTATGATTAAGTGCTTCAATTCCATAAAAAATTGTTATGATCCCGCCATGACGACCAATACCCCTCCGACTTCCGGCGTTCAGCTGATCGAAGTCGCGCCGGAGCTTGCCGGCCAACGCATCGACAATTTCCTCATCACCGCGCTCAAGGGCGTGCCCAAGACGCTGGTCTACCGCATCCTGCGCAAGGGCGAGGTGCGGGTCAACAAGGGCCGGATCAAGCCTGAGTACAAGCTGCAGGCCGGCGATATCGTGCGGGTGCCGCCGGTGCGCCTGCCCGAGCGTGACGAACCTGCGCCCGTGGCCCAGGGGCTGTTGCAGCGCCTGGAAGCCGCCATCGTCTATGAAGACAAGGCGCTGATCGTGATGAACAAGCCGGCCGGCATTGCCGTGCATGGCGGCAGCGGCCTGAGCTTCGGGGTGATCGAGGCGCTGCGCCAGTTGCGCCCCGACGCCAAGGAGCTGGAGCTGGTGCACCGCCTGGACCGCGACACCTCGGGCCTGTTGATGATCGCCAAGAAGCGCAGCATGCTGCGCCACCTGCATGCCGCGCTGCGCGGCGATGGCGTGGACAAGCGCTACATGGCGCTGGTGCGCGGCCATTGGCCGACCTCGAAGAAGCAGGTCAATGCGCCGCTGCAGAAGAGCAACCTGCGCTCCGGCGAACGCATGGTCGAGGTCAATGACGAGGGCAAGGAGGCGCTGACGCTGTTCCGCGTGCTGCGCCGCTTCGGCGAATTCGCCACGATTGTCGAGGCGCGGCCGATCACCGGCCGTACCCATCAGATCCGCGTGCACACCTTGCATGCCGGGCACATGATCGCCGGCGACAGCAAGTACGGCGATGAAGACTTCAGCCGCGAGATTCGCGACCTGGGTGGCAAGCGCCTGTTCCTGCATGCCTACCAGTTGACCGTGCCGCTGCCCGACGGCGGCGAGCTCAAGCTCGAGGCGCCGGTGGACGAGATGTGGGCCAAGACTATCGAGCGGTTGGCGTCCTGAGCCATGAATAAAAGTTATGACCTGCTGGTCTTCGACTGGGATGGCACGCTGGCCGATTCCATCGGGCGCATTGTCGAGGCCATGAACGTGGCCGCCGGGCGTGCCGGGGAGGCCGCCAGCAGCGACGAGGCGATCAGGGGCATCATTGGCCTGGCGCTGGGGGAGGCGATCGCCACCCTGTATCCACATCTTGAGCTGCCGCAGGTGGAAACATTCCGCCAGCATTATGCCGATGTCTACATGGCGCTGGATCAACAGCCGTCGCCACTGTTCGACGGTGTGGTCGAGTCGCTGGAGGCGTTCCGTGCCGAGGGGTATCGTCTGGCGGTGGCCACCGGCAAGGCGCGACGCGGTCTGGATCGGGTGCTCAAGGCCAATGGCTGGGAAAACTACTTCGACATTACCCGGGCGGCCGACGAAACCCGCGGCAAACCGCATCCGCTGATGCTCGAGGAGATTCTCGCCCACTGCCAGGTCGAACCCGGGCGGGCGCTGATGGTCGGAGATTCGGCGTTCGACCTGCAGATGGCCAGCAATGCCGGCATGCATTCGGTCGCCGTGGGCTATGGCGCCATGTCGCTGCAGGCTCTGGCCGAATTTGGCCCGCAAGTGTGCATCGAGCATTTTTCCCAGTTGCGCGAATGGCTGGCCGAGCCTGCGCAGATCAATTTCCAAGGTAGGTGAGCATGACTGACGAGTGGAAGGCGCCCGAGGCCGATGAGGCTGGCGAGGAGCGCAAGAGTTGGAAGTTGCTGGAGAAGACCTTGCTGGCGGGTGTCCAGGAGCAGCGTCGGGCGCGGCGCTGGGGGATCTTCTTCAAGCTGCTGACCTTCGTTTACCTGTTCGGCATCCTGTTCCTGTTCACGCCATTGATGGATGTGGACAAGGCTGCCTCGCGCAGCGGCAGCCATACCGCGCTGGTCGAGGTGCGCGGGGTGATCGCCGATCAGGAGCCTGCCAGCGCCGACAATATCGTCAAGAGCCTGCGCGAGGCGTTCAAGGATCCGAAGACCAAAGCCGTGGTCATGCGCGTCAACAGCCCGGGCGGCAGCCCGGTGCAGGCGGGTTATGTGTACGACGAGATCCGCCGTCTGCGCGCCGAATATCCGGCCATCAAGCTGTACGCGGTGATCGCCGACCTGGGGGCCTCCGGCGCCTACTACATTGCCAGCGCCGCCGACGAGATCTATGCCGACAAGGCCAGCCTGGTCGGCTCCATCGGCGTCACTGCGGCGGGCTACGGCTTTGTCGGCGCCATGGACAAGCTGGGCGTGGAGCGGCGCACCTACACGGCGGGCGAACACAAGGCCTTCCTTGATCCGTTCTCGCCACAGAAGCCGGAAGAAACCGCGTTCTGGCAGGGTGTGCTGGATACCACGCACCGCCAGTTCATCGCCATGGTCAAGCAGGGGCGTGGCGAGCGCCTGAAGGACAAGGATCACCCTGAGCTGTTCAGTGGGCTGATCTGGTCGGGCGAGCAGGCCAAGGAGCTGGGGCTGGTGGACGGGCTGGGCAGTGCCAGCTATGTCGCCCGCGAAATCGTCGGCGAGAAGGAGCTGGTGGACTTCACTGTGCAGGAGTCGCCGTTCGATCGTTTCTCCAAGCGCATCGGTGCCAGTGTGGCGGAGCGCATGGCGCTGTACATGGGCTTCCAGGGGCCTTCGCTGCGTTGATCTGAAGTCGATTGGGGCCGCTTCGCGGCCCTTTCGCCGGCAAGCCGGCTCCCACAAATTACGCCGCATCCTGTGGGAGCCGGCTTGTCGTAGCGACGAACCGCGGCGAAGCGGCCCCAGTCTCTCAAGGCACCTGCACGCCTTCCTTGTGCAGCATGTCCACCAGCCGAATCAGCGGTAGCCCGATCAGGCTCGTGGCGTCGCAGCCGTGGGTGCTCTGGAACAGGCTGACCCCCAAGCCCTCCGCCTTGAAGCTGCCGGCGCAGTCCAGTGGCTGCTCGGCCGTCACGTAGCGCTCCACGCGCTCCCGATCCAGCTCGCGCATCGTCACGGTAAACGGCACGCAATCGACCTGGCACTGGCCGGTGGCGCTGTTCAGCAGTGCCAGCCCGGTGAGGAAGGTGACCTGCTGTCCGCTGGCCTCCAGCAACTGCTCGCAGGCGCGTTCGAAGGTGTGAGGCTTGCCGAGGATCTGCTCGCCCAGTACCGCCACCTGGTCGGAGCCGATGATCAGGTGATCGGGGTGACTGGCGGCCAGGGCTTCGGCCTTCTGTCGGGCCAGGCGGCGCACCAGCTCGACGGCGGGCTCGCCATCGAGGCGCCGTTCGTCAAGGTCGGGGCTCGCCCAGGTGAAGGGCAGGCGCAGGCGGGTGAGCAGTTCGCGGCGGTAGGGCGAGCTGGAAGCCAGTAACAAGGGAAGCATGGTAGACTCCTGGGCAATTGCCCCGAATTCTAACATGCGAGATGGCACCTAATTTCCTTTGACAGGGAGGGGGTGCATCCCTAGAATGCTGCGCCTATGTTGAATGACCCGATTCCACCTCACGTTGACCCGCGCAAATTGGCTGATCGTGGCGTAACCCTCGAAGGTTCGCTGCAACTCGCTGATTTGGAAAGACTCTGCGACCCGCTTTCCGACAATGTCGGTACGGTGCAGGCGAAGTTCGATTTTGAACGAGATGAACAGCATGTGGTGGTTATCCACAGCGCGCTGGATGTCGAAGTCAAGATGGTTTGCCAGCGTTGTCTTGAGCTGGTCACCCTGCCGATCCATAGCGAATGTACGTACGCTGTGGTGAAGGAGGGTGCGAACACCCAGTCGTTGCCGAAAGGCTATGACGTGCTGGAACTGGGCGAAGATCCATTGGATCTGCAGGCACTGGTCGAGGAAGAGCTTTTGCTTGCCCTGCCAATCGTGCCTGCTCATCATCCGGAAGAATGCCAGCAGCCGGCGGGACTCGATGAGCCCGAGCCGAGCAAGGACGAGGTATCGCGGTCCAACCCGTTCAGTGTATTGGCGCAGTTAAAGCGTGACCCAAACGTTTAGGAGTTAATCAATTATGGCTGTTCAGCAGAACAAAAAATCCCGCTCTGCCCGTGACATGCGCCGTTCGCACGACGCCCTGTCGGCAGAAGCTCTGTCGGTAGAGAAGAGCACCGGTGAAGTACACCTGCGTCACCACGTTTCGCCAGAAGGCGTATACCGTGGTCGCAAAGTGATCGACAAGGGCGCTGACGAGTAATCCTTGTCCGCTCAGATCATCGCGATCGACGCAATGGGCGGGGACTTCGGTCCCCGCAGCATTGTCCAGGCTAGCATTGCCTGCCTATCGGCTACCCCCTCGCTGCACCTGACCCTCGTCGGTCAACCCTCCCTCCTTGAAGATCTTGTCGGCGGCCTCGCGGCTGCGGATCGCGCACGCCTGCAGATTGTCGCGGCCAGCGAAGTGATCGGCATGGACGAGCGGCCATCGCAGGCGTTGCGGGGCAAGCCGGACTCGTCGATGCGCATCGCCCTCGAACTGGTGCGTGATGGCAAGGCCCAGGCCTGCGTAAGTGCCGGCAATACCGGCGCGCTCATGGCCTTGTCGCGCTTTGTGCTCAAGACCCTGCCCGGAATAGATCGCCCGGCGATGGTGGCGGCGATCCCGACCCAGGCCGGCTACTGCCAGCTGCTTGACCTCGGCGCCAACGTCGATTGCAGCGCGGAAAACCTCTACCAGTTCGCCGTGATGGGCTCGGTGGCCGCCCAGGCTCTGGGCGTGCATCGGCCGCGGGTGGCGCTGCTCAATATCGGTACCGAGGACATCAAGGGCAACCAGCAGGTCAAGCTGGCCGCCAGCCTGTTGCAGAACGCCCGGGGGCTGAACTACATCGGCTTCGTCGAGGGTGACGGGTTGTACCGGGGCGAGGCGGACGTGGTGGTGTGCGATGGTTTCGTCGGCAATATCCTGCTCAAGTCCAGCGAGGGTCTGGCGACCATGATCGGTGCCCGCATCGAGGCGCTGTTCCGTGGCGGGGTGTTGGCGCGAGCCGCAGGTGCCCTGGCCATGCCGCTGCTCAAGCGCCTGCAGGCCGACCTTGCGCCTGCGCGGCACAATGGTGCGAGTTTCCTGGGGTTGCAGGGCATCGTCATCAAGAGCCATGGCTCGGCGGGCGTGCAGGGTTTGCAGAGCGCGATCCAGCGAGCGCTGATCGAGATCCAGGAAAACCTGCCGCAGCGCCTGCACGGGCGTCTTGAAGACTTGTTGCCCTGAGCTGTGCGATGAGGTCATTACTGGAAATGCAAAGCTTTTGGGCATACCGCCCATGAAGTGCTTAAATGTGACCGCTTGGTCCGCCGCTCCATCCAAGCTTTCAGATTGCGCGTCTGGCCCGCGGCCTGGCGCACCCTATCCGACGACAAGATCATAAGGGCTTGTTCAATGTCTGCATCCCTCGCATTCGTCTTTCCTGGTCAAGGTTCCCAGTCGCTGGGCATGCTCAAAGAGCTGGGCGCCGAAAAACCGGTAATCGTCGAGACCTTCAAGGAAGCGTCCGAGGCCCTGGGCTACGACCTGTGGAAACTGGTCCAGGAAGGCCCGGAAGAACAACTCAACCAGACCGACAAGACCCAGCCGGCCATTCTGACCGCCTCCATCGCCTTGTGGCGCCTGTGGCTGGATGAGGGCGGTGCGCAGCCGGCCTTCGTCGCCGGGCACAGCCTGGGTGAATACAGCGCCCTGGTCGCCGCTGGCAGCCTGTCGCTGAAAGATGCCGTGCGCCTGGTCGAGCGCCGTGGCCAACTGATGCAGGAGGCCGTACCTGCCGGCCATGGTGCCATGGCCGCCATCCTTGGCCTGGACGACGCCGTGGTGGTCGAGATTTGCGCCGAAGCCGCCGAAGACGAAGTGGTCAGCGCGGTGAACTTCAACTCGCCGGGCCAGGTGGTCATCGCCGGCAACAAGGCTGCGGTCGATCGTGCCATCGAGCTGTGCAAGGCCAAGGGCGCCAAGCGTGCCCTGCCATTGGCGGTCAGCGTGCCATCGCACTGCGCCCTGATGAAGCCGGCCGCCGAGCGTTTCGCCGAGGCCGTCAACGCCATCGAATGGAAAGCGCCGCAGATCCCGGTGGTGCAGAACGTCACCGCAGCCATCGCCGCCGACCTCGATGCCCTCAAACAGGACCTGCTGGCGCAGCTGTACCAGCCGGTACGCTGGGTCGAGTGCGTGCAGGCGCTGGCCGAGCGCGGTGCGGTGAACCTGGTCGAATGCGGCCCGGGCAAGGTCCTGGCTGGCCTGAACAAGCGTTGCGCCGACGGCGTGACCACCTACAACCTCAATACCCCAGACGCCGTCGCCGCCACCCGTGCGGCGCTGGCCTGAATTCGGAGAAGCTTGCATGAGCCTGCAAGGTAAAGTTGCACTGGTCACCGGCGCCAGCCGTGGTATCGGCCAGGCCATCGCCCTCGAGCTGGGCCGCCAGGGCGCAACCGTGATCGGTACCGCCACCACCGCTTCCGGTGCCGAGCGTATCGCCGCCACCCTGAAGGAGCACGGCATCAACGGCACCGGCCTTGAGCTGAACGTCACCAGCGCCGAGTCCGTGGACGCAGTGCTGGGCGCCATCGGCGAGCAGTTCGGCGCGCCGGCCATCCTGGTCAACAACGCCGGTATCACCCGCGACAACCTCATGCTGCGCATGAAGGATGATGAGTGGTTCGATGTGATCGACACCAACCTCAACAGCCTCTACCGTCTGTCCAAGGGCGTGCTGCGCGGCATGACCAAGGCGCGTTGGGGTCGTATCATCAGCATCGGTTCGGTGGTGGGTGCCATGGGCAACGCCGGCCAGGCCAACTACGCCGCCGCCAAGGCCGGCCTGGAAGGCTTCAGCCGGGCCCTGGCTCGTGAAGTGGGCTCGCGTGGCATCACCGTCAACTCGGTGACCCCGGGCTTCATCGACACCGACATGACCCGTGAGCTGCCAGAAGCGCAGCGCGAGGCCCTGCAGAAGGAAATTCCGCTGGGCCGCCTGGGCCAGGCCGAGGAGATCGCGAAAGTGGTTTCCTTCCTGGCTTCCGACGGCGCAGCCTATGTCACCGGCGCCACCGTGCCGGTGAACGGCGGGATGTACATGTAAAACCGCAACTCAATGTGACGGATTGCTTCAAAAAAGAGTCATACTCCGAGCCTAAAATCCGTTATAAAGCTGCAACCAGATTCCGGGCAGAGGGCCCGGTGACTTGGTGGAAGGCGCGTTACGCTTGAAAAGCAGGCATCTTCCTATAAACTTGGTCACCGGCCAGCTGCCTGACATATGTCCATTAGGAGTGAAAACTAGGTATGAGCACCATCGAAGAACGCGTCAAGAAAATCGTCGCCGAGCAACTGGGCGTCAAGGCTGAGGAAGTCAAGAACGAATCTTCCTTCGTTGAGGACCTGGGTGCCGATTCGCTTGACACTGTTGAGCTGGTGATGGCTCTGGAAGAGGAATTCGAGACCGAAATCCCTGACGAAGAAGCCGAGAAGATCACTACCGTTCAAGCTGCTATCGACTACGTCAACGCCCACCAGGCCTAAGACGCTGTAGTCGACGCTTCTTGTCGGGAAAAACCGCACTGCCTTTGCCGGCGTGCGGTTTTTTCTTTGCGAGAGCCGGGGTTTGCTGCCATTCCATTCGCCATGGCAAGTGCACTGGCAAGAGACTCTGTTATTTGGAAATGAGGAGAGTACTGTGTCGCGTAGACGCGTCGTGGTCACTGGTATGGGTATGCTGTCGCCACTGGGTACCGATGTACCGAGCACCTGGCAGGGCATTCTGGCTGGCCGCAGTGGCATTGGTCCGATCGAGCATACGGATCTGTCTGCCTACTCCACCCGTTTTGGCGGCTCGGTGAAGGGCTTCGAAGTCGAGCAGTACCTGTCGGCCAAAGAGGCCCGCAAGCTCGACCTGTTCATTCAGTACGGCCTGGCGGCCGGCTTCCAGGCGGTGCGCAATGCCGGGCTGGAAGTCACCGATGCCAACCGTGAGCGCATCGGCGTGGCCATGGGTTCGGGGATCGGCGGGCTGACCAACATCGAGGAAACCAGCCGTACCCTGCATGAGCAGGGGCCGCGGCGGATTTCGCCGTTCTTCGTGCCGGGCTCGATCATCAACATGATCTCCGGCTTCCTGTCGATCCACCTGGGTCTGCAGGGGCCGAACTATGCAATCGCCACGGCCTGCACCACGGGCACCCACTGCATCGGCATGGCCGCGCGCAACATCGCCTACGGCGAAGCCGACGTGATGATCGCCGGTGGCGCCGAGATGGCCGCCTGCGGCCTGGGCATGGGCGGCTTCGGTGCTTCCCGTGCGCTGTCCACCCGCAACGACGAGCCGGCCCGTGCCAGCCGTCCCTGGGACAAGGGGCGTGACGGCTTTGTGCTGTCCGATGGTGCCGGCGCCCTGGTGCTCGAAGAGCTGGAGCATGCCAAGGCTCGTGGCGCGACCATCTACGCCGAGCTGGTCGGTTTCGGCATGAGCGGTGACGCCTACCACATGACCTCGCCGCCCGATTCCGGCGAAGGCGCCGCTCGCTGCATGGCCAACGCCCTGCGTGATGCTGGCATCCAGCCTGAGGACGTCAGCTACATCAACGCCCACGGCACCTCGACGCCGGCTGGCGACGTGGCCGAAGTGGCCGCGATCAAGCGGGTGTTCGGCGAGCATGCCTACAAGCTGGCAGTGAGTTCGACCAAGTCGATGACTGGCCACCTGCTCGGCGCTGCCGGTGCGGTGGAGGCGATCTTCAGCGTCCTGGCGATCAACAGCCAGATGGCGCCGCCGACCATCAACCTGGACGAACCGGACGAAGGTTGCGACCTGGACTTCGTGCCGCACCAGGCGCGCAGCATGCCGATCGATGTGGTGCTGTCCAACTCCTTCGGCTTTGGCGGGACCAACGGTTCGCTGGTGTTCCGCCGGTTCGCCGGCTGATGCTCAGCTGGGTCGATGGCCAGGACGCGACTGCGGTCAATCTGCAGAACCGTGGCCTGGCCTACGGTGATGGTCTGTTCGAGACCATCGCCGTGCGCGGCGGCAGGCCCAGTCTGCTCGCGCAGCATGTCGACCGCCTGGCGCTGGGTTGCCAGCGCCTGGCGATCGAGGCCGACCTGACGCTGGTTCGCAATGAACTGTTGCAATTCGCCCGGCAACTGAGCGAAGGCGTCGCCAAGCTGATCCTGACCCGCGGCGACAGCCAGCGCGGCTATGCCCCGCTGGCTGGTGCGCAGGCGCGGCGTATCCTGCAAGGCGGCCCCTTGCCGGCCTATCCGACGCAGCATGCCGAGTTCGGCGTGCGGCTGTTCCCCTGTGAGACGCGCCTTGCGGAACAACCGCTGCTGGCCGGGCTCAAACACCTCAACCGCCTCGAGCAGGTGCTGGCCCGTGCCGAATGGCAGGACAGCGCGTTTGCCGAAGGCTTGATGCGTGACGCCCAAGGGCGGGTGATCGAAGGGGTGTACAGCAACCTGTTCCTGGTGCGTGATGGCGTACTGTTCACCGCCGACCTGAGCCGTTGTGGCGTGGCCGGGGTGATGCGTGCGGCATTGCTGGAACAGGCCGCGCTGCTGGGGATTCCCACGCAGGTGCGCGACCTTCCGTTCGAGGCGCTGCAGCAGGCTGACGAAGTATTCCTCTGCAACAGTGTCTATGGCGTCTGGCCCGTGCGTGAATTCGCCGCGCTGAACTGGCCGGCAGGGCCGCTCACCCGTAAACTGCAGGCCGTTGCCCGTACGTTACTGGATACCTGATTCGTGAGACGCAAATTCCTGCTGCTGCTGGAAATGAGCTTGATCCTCGCCGGCCTGGCACTTGGCTGGGCTGCCTGGAAGGTCAACTCGGTCCTGGAGCAGCCGCTGCAAGTGGCACAGGAGCGCATGCTCGATGTGCCCAATGGCACGACGCCAAACCGTATGTTCTACCGGATGCAGGGCGAAGGCCTGCTCGACGATCCGTTGTGGCTGCGCCTGTACTGGCGTTTCAACATGGCCGGCACGGCGTTGCACACCGGTGAATACCGCCTGACCCCGGGCATGACCGTGGGACAGTTGTTCGATGCCTGGAAGCGTGGCGATGTGGTGCAGTACAACCTCACCCTGGTCGAGGGCTGGACGTTCCGCCAGGTGCGCGCCGCGGTGGCGAAGCATGAAAAGCTCAAGCACACTCTTGAAGGCCTGTCCGATACCGAGGTGATGGACAAGCTTGGCCATACCGGCGTGTTCCCCGAGGGCCGTTTCTTCCCCGACACCTATCGCTTCGTGCGCGGCATGAGCGATGTCGAGTTGTTGCAGCAGGCCTACATGCGCCTGGACGAAGTGCTGGCCAAGGAGTGGGCCGAGCGCAGCACCGACCTGCCGTATCGCGACCCGTACCAGGCGCTGATCATGGCCTCGCTGGTGGAGAAGGAAACCGGCATTCCCCAGGAGCGTGGGCAGATCGCCGGCGTGTTCGTGCGGCGCATGCGTCTGGGCATGATGCTGCAGACCGACCCCACCGTGATCTACGGCATGGGCGAGCGCTACAACGGCAAGATCACCCGCGCCGACCTGCGTGAGCCGACGCCCTACAACACCTACACCATGACCGGCCTGCCGCCGACGCCGATCGCCATGGTCGGGCGCGAGGCAATCCACGCCGCGCTGAACCCAAGCGATGGCTCGAGCTTGTACTTCGTCGCCCGTGGCGACGGCAGCCATGTGTTCTCCGATGACCTGGACGATCACAACAGCGCGGTGCGCGAGTTCCAGATCAAGCGGCGGGCGGATTATCGTTCGAGCCCCGCGCCTGCGCTCAAGGAGTCCACGGACGAACCATCATCCGTGCCACCTCCGGTCAATTCCGAGGAGGTGCCGGAAGTGCCAGTGGAACCTGCGCAGCAGGAGGCTCAGCCGAGGGACCAGTCTGTGCCCCAATGAGTCGTTGGGCAGAGGCCGCCGTCAGGTAGGCGGTGGGGGCGGGAGAGGTTTCTGGTTGCCCGGCCCCAGTGTTCTTTGCCTCGGCAATCGAGGCCAGTAGCATTTCCGCTTTGGCCAGGGCAGGGACGCCATTCTTCTGGGACGCAACTTGGCGAAAAAGTGCAAGCAGTTCATTCGCTAGCTGCTCAGCAATGTCAAATGCCAGAACAAGTGCCTGCTTCGCACTGTCAGCGCTGAGCATGTTCAGCTCTACCGTAGTGGCCATGTGCATGACGGCCGTCTTGAGGTCATTCGTTTGCCTGGCCCGTATGAGCGCGCGAGCCGAGTACCGTTGAGTGAGGCTTTCCACCTGATCGAGCTTGCAGGTTCGGATGACGGCGTCACCTTCATCGGTCCGTTTGCTGTACAGCCATTTGTCGCTCAGTTCGATGTGGTCTGAGTAGCGTTCGCTATAGGGGTAGAACCATAACAGGTCGGCTTGGCTGGGGTAGCTGCCGGAGGTCCAGCCGCTTGAACGGTTGCGTAGCGGGTCAAAGTTTTTCTTGTAGGAATTGCATATCTTGCAGGTCACGATGAGGTTGTAAGGCTCGTAGGTGAACTGGGGGTAACCGAACGTGTGTTGGCGGTCCTCGAACACGTTACTGCTGCCTTTTGGCTGCTCGCATTTCTTCGATGGAGACTTCGGCAGGATATGGTCTAGTTCACGATGGCCGACCATGTCCTGCTCGATGACGTTCTGGCAGTAGGCGCAACGGTAGTTCTGCAGTTCCAGAAGCCGTGCCCTGTAGTCTCTTACTGCTTCGGTAATTTTCCAGTCGTTTCCTTGATGCAGCCTGATCGGAGCGAGTAAGGCGTTGTCATTGACGGTGAAAATGATGGTGTCGAACCACGTCATTGCCGTTCGCCTCGCAATTTCAACTCGTCGGTGATATCAAGCAGAACATTTCGCAGCGGATCATGTATGGGCAGCGTGCCGACATCCTTGAACAGGTCATTGGCGATTATCTTGCATGCATTGTCGTCGAGGCTTTGATTGGAGCGAATAAGCGATAGTGCGTACTCGGCAGTCTTGGTGAATGCCGGTGCCCGAGCCGAGTCGAGTTGGAATACCTCTTGATAGACGTCGGATGCCGTCCAGCCAAAGGTTGAAGCTATTGGTCGAGTGCTGAGTCGGTGAGTGCCATTCTTGTCCGCCTCGGTGTATTCCAGAGTCTGTACGTTCCCCCATTCAGGCGCTACGCCAGAAGCGATCAAGGGCGAGTGCGTTGCGATCACCGCCTGGGTTCCCTGAAATTCTCTCAGAATGCTGTTCAGCATGGGGATGTATTGCAGTTGCCAGGCTGGGTGCAGGCTGTTCTCGGGTTCATCTACGAGCACAAGGCTATGCGGCTTCACGGTGGCACAAAGGCCAGCAAAGCCACAGAGCCAGCTCCATTGTCCAGAGCTCAGGTCTTCGCCCTCCAGGCATTCTTCGGATAGGGTCCGAGGATCGTCAGTTTTTGAGGAGCGGGTGAAAAACGTTTTATCGATTTCGAGAAAGCCCGCATGGAGCAGAAGTTCGAGTTCGGCTGTACCCCACTCCTGCGACGGTCCATTTTCCATTTGAAAGGTGCCGTGCTCAAATTTCAGCGAGGCAGGTGATTTCGACGTGTCGAATCGGTTTGCCAGCTTGAACACACTGAAATGTTCATTGCTGTCGAGCTTCTCAAAAGCTGCGTGCAGGCGAGTATGAAGGTGTGTGAGCCTAGTAGTGCCCAAATATTGCGTTTTGAGTTTCTTCGCGACCTCTTCGAGGATGTCAGAAGCGAAATAGGTAGCCGTATGGTAGCTCTTGACCGCTTTGGCGAATTCTTTTGACAGCTTTAGCTGAATGATGATTTGCGGTTTCAACCCAAGGTGCGAGAAGACACCTTCAAGCAAGTGTTGGCGTTCTGGCAGCAGATCGGCATTTTCCAGCAGTGCGGTGATCAGTGCTCTTTCGCTTTGCCCGGTGCCAGCCATGCCATTGGATGCACGTTGTCCCAGGTACCAGAATTGCCGGGGGGTGTGAGCGCCGAGCAGCGGGCTGCCGACACGAGAGAAGCGGTCGAGTGGTGTTCCGGATATGCAGATAGTGCCACCTGACGGCTTGTCTTGTGGCCACCCTGTGGTCTCGGTCACCACCTTGCGTCTTTTCAGATCTGTGTAAGAGCGCTTGCCCAGCGAGGACTCCATTAGCTGCCTGAGTACGTAGCTCTTTCGGCTGCCGTTCTGACCAATCAACACGGAAATCCAGGCGCGTTGTTCCAAGCGTTGTTCATCACCAAGCGAAATGGAGGCGTGGAGTTTGGAGGACTTGATTTGGAAGTTTGTCAGCATTGTGTGCGATCCATCGTCACTGGGTGTAGGTGAGCAAGCAGTGGCCCATCAAGTGTCTTGAGCTGGCAGGACACCTTATCCGCTCTGCTGAGTAGTCCAGGCCTTGGCCACCTTGCGTTCAAGGTCTGCGATCGTTCCATCATTGATGATCAGGGTATCTTGCTCGTTCAGTTCTATGCCTGACTCGGAGCTATGCGCGTTGACTCGCAGGGCGTCAGGTCGCCGAACATGCCAAATGACACCGTTGTGACTACGCAGGAAACGGGCTTCGTTTTCGAAACGAATGTCCTTGATTATGATGGTATTGATCTGCGCTGGCAGGAAAGGCAGCGGCTTTGGTCGAGTCACTGGCCGCAGCGCCCGCTTGAACAGATAATCCTGGTCCAGTTCAACCGCCTTTTGCGCGATGAACGCAAACGTATCCTGGGGCGCGACTTGCCAGAATGGGTCGATTTGCCTTGAGCAATGCGGGTCCCATGTCTGTTGATCGGTAAAACCAAAAAATGCCTGGGCGGCAAGCCTGATTGGGGCATCCGCCTCGGAAAGCACCGCCAGGGGCGATGGTTGCGCAGATTGTGGTTGTGGCTCGATTGCCCGTTCAGCTCGCATCAGCCAGTGGTCCGAGTTGAAGGCTCGCATCCATTCGGTGCCTACCTGCTGGAAAAACTCGCGTGGGGAGCGTGCCCAGTCATCGAGTTTCTGTTCCTTGAGCGCGTCGGCCCAGGCTTCTTCGTCGGTCAGGCCAAACAATGCCTGGCAGCCCATCTTCAAGGGGTCGGCGAGTGCGTAGGCAGCAACGCCGGGGTATGCGAGCAGCATCGCGGCGACGGTGTCCTTTCCCGATCTGGCAGGGGCGGCCAGGCCGATAATTTTCCTCACGTAGGCTCCGGTGTCTTCAGTGTGATTGCGCAGGTACAATAGAAGGCTTCGGCCCGATTTTAATTTGTCATAGACGATGTTTGCAAAGATCCAGCGCGGCACATTCATATGTGCAAAACATTTCAGGCGTACCGACCATGAGTAAGCAGTACCCCTGGCAGCAAGCGCTCTGGCAGCAACTGGCCGGGCGTGCCCGGCACGCCCACGCCTACCTGCTGCACGGCCCCCAGGGCATCGGCAAGCGGGCCCTGGCCGAACGCCTGATGGCGCGGCTGTTGTGCCAGCAGCCACAGGGCCTGGATGCCTGCGGCCAGTGCAAGTCGTGCCTGTTGCTCAAGGCCGGCAGCCACCCGGACAACTTCGTGCTGGAGCCGGAGGAGGCCGACAAGCCGATCAAGATCGACCAGGTGCGTGAACTGGTGTCGTTCGTGGTGCAGACCGCCCAGCAGGGCGGGCGCAAGGTGGTGCTGATCGAGCCGGTGGAGGCAATGAACATCAATGCCTCCAACGCCTTGCTCAAAAGCCTGGAGGAGCCCTCCGGCGACACCGTGCTGTTGCTGGTCAGCCATCAGCCCAGCCGCCTGCTGCCAACCATCAAGAGTCGCTGCCAGCAGGTCGCCTGCCCGCAGCCAAGCCTGGAACAGAGCCGTGCCTGGCTGGCCGGCGCGCTCGAAGGCAGCGACGAACAGGAGCGCGAAGAGCTGCTGACCTTGGCCGCGGGTTCGCCGCTGATGGCGGTCAGCCTGCAGGCCCAGGGCGTGCGTGAGCAACGGGCGCTGGTTACCGAGGGGGTGAAGAAGCTGCTCAAGCAGCAGCAGTCGCCTACCCAACTGGCCGAAGCCTGGAACGCGGTGCCCCTGTTGCTGCTGTTCGACTGGTTCTGCGACTGGTCGCACTTGATCCTGCGTTATCAGTTGACCCAGGACGAAGAGGGTTTAGGCTTGCCCGACATGCGCAAGGTGTTGCAATACCTGGCGCAGAAGAGCCGGCAGGCCAAGGTGCTGGAGGTCCAGGCGTGGATTCTCGAACAGCGCCAGAAGGTGCTGGGCAAGGCCAACCTCAATCGTGTACTGCTGCTCGAAGCGTTGCTCGCCCACTGGGTGCAGCTGCCGGGCATGCGTTGATTTCCACCGCTTCCCTAATGTGTGTCGTGTTCCCATGCTCGTAGATTCCCATTGCCACCTCGACCGTCTCGATCTCAGTGCCCACCAGGGTTCCCTCGACGCCGCCCTGCAGGCGGCCCGCGAGCGTGGGGTGGGGCATTTCCTGTGCATTGGCGTCAGTGCCGAGAATGCCGGTGCGGTCAAGGCGTTGAGCGAGCGTTACGCCGATG
The DNA here is from genome assembly GCF_058783825.1 of Pseudomonas sp. FW305-96. NCBI lineage: Bacteria > Pseudomonadati > Pseudomonadota > Gammaproteobacteria > Pseudomonadales > Pseudomonadaceae > Pseudomonas > Pseudomonas sp. FW305-96. The sequence goes on along the minus strand of NZ_JBYSYW010000024.1, from coordinate 44,685 downwards.
TCGACTGCTCGGTGGGCGTGCACCCGCTCGACCTGGCGCCCGGTGAGACGCCGGCCCTGGAGTGGCTGTTGCGTGAACTGGCCCACCCGCACGTGGTGGCCATTGGCGAAACGGGCCTGGACTACCACTACGAGCCGGAAGCCGCCGAATTGCAGCAGGCTTCGTTCCGCCTGCACCTGGAAGCCTCCCGGCAGACTGGCAAGCCGGTCATCGTGCACACCCGTGCGGCGCGTGAGGACACCCTGGCGCTGCTGCGCGAGGCCAGCCTGCCCCAGGCCGGCGTGCTGCACTGCTTCACCGAGGACTGGCCGATGGCCAAGGCCGCGCTGGACCTGGGCTATTACATCTCGTTGTCCGGCATCGTCACCTTCCGCAATGCCGATGCCCTGCGCGAGGTGGCCCGGCAGGTGCCGGTGGACCGCCTGCTGGTGGAGACCGACTCGCCGTACCTGGCGCCGATCCCGCACCGCGGCAAACCGAACCTGCCGCAGTACGTGCGGGAAGTGGCCGAGTACGTGGCGTCGTTGCGCGGTGTGAGCTACGAGCAATTGGCCGCGCAGACCACGGGGAATTTCAAGCGCTTGTTCCCGCTGGCGCGGGTAGCCTGAGGCTTCTGCGCAGCGCCCCCAAGCTTGAGGCCCGGACAAAAAAAACCCGGGTTCTGGGGGGGGAATCCGGGTTAAGACCATTAGGAGTAAAACAAAGGTACACGGTCCCTGGGCACCTTTATCGGCGCGCCACTTGGGGGGGATGTGCCGCGCCAACACTTCAAGTATTGGCCAGGATTGGCGTGCTGCCAGCGGCTGCTGATCGTTTTTTAAACAGATTTGGAATACGTAGGCAGCGCCTTGCGCGATCAATGCATTGCCAATTGGCGGATCTGGCGCAGTACTTCGTCGATCAGGCGCTGGTCAGTGTAGAAATGTGGGGAAAATCGCACGCCAGGGCCTCGCAGGGCGCACATTACCCCGTTATTGCTCAGGGCTCGATAAATGTCGACGTTGGCCTGGCCGTCAATGCTGAAGTTGACTATCCCTGCCCGTCGTGAAGGATCAGCAGGGCTGTGCACCTGCACGCCGGGGATCGCCAGTAAACCTTGATGCAGTTGCTCGACCCGCAGCTCCAACTGTTCGGCGACCAGCGCCATGCCCACGTCTTCCAGCAGTGACAGGCTCGCTTCCAGCGCGCAGGCGCCGAGCATGTTCGGGCTGCCGCATTCGAAGCGCCGCGCGCTGCGTGCCGGTTGCCACTCGCGGCGCTCGAAGTCGCCGAGGTGTTCCAGCATGTGCCAGCCATAGGCGTGCAGTTTCAACTGCCTGCGCAGTTCGCTACGGCAATAGAACACGCCCAGCCCCTCTGGGCCGAGCATCCACTTGTGGCCGTCGGCCATGGCGAAGTCGCACTGATAACGCTGTACATCGAAGGGCAGGGCGCCCACCTGCTGGATCGCGTCTATGCACAACAGCACGCCGCGCTGACGGCAGGCGACGCCGAGGCGCGCCAGGTCCAGGCGCAGGCCGCTGGCAAACTGCACGGCGCTGACCGAGAGCAGCCGCGCCCGTGGACCGCAGGCGGCGAGCAACGCCGCTTCCGGATCGGCGCCGGCCAGACTCGCCTCAACGACCTCGACGCCATGGTTGGCCAGCGCTTGCCAGACCACGCGGTTGGAGGGGAACTCCTCGTCGCTGATGACGACCTGGTCGCCGGGCTGCCAGTCCAGGCCGAAGGCCACCAGCGACAGTGCCTGGGAGGTATTGCCCACCAGGGCGATATCGCCGGTGGTGGGGGCATTGAGCAGGCGTGCCAGGCGTTCGCGCAGGCGTCGTTCGGTGGCCAGCCAGGCCGGATAAGCGCTGGCACCCAGGCGTACATTGTCACGGGCGAAGCTTGCCACGGCCTCGGCGGCCCGGCGTGGCCAGGGGCCGATTGCCGCGTGGTTCAGGTAACACAGGCCCGGGGCCTGCTCGAACTCATCAAGAAACACAGACATGGTTGGAAGATCCGTGCATTTTGCCGCCAGTTAGGCATAATAATCCGCTTCGATTGTCATCCCAGTCCTTCTTATGCAGAAAGAACCTCGCAAGGTCCGTGAGTTTCGCCGTCGCGAACAAGAGATCCTCGACACGGCGCTCAAGCTGTTTCTCGAACAAGGTGAAGACAGCGTCACCGTCGAGATGATCGCCGACGCCGTGGGCATCGGCAAAGGCACGATCTACAAGCACTTCAAGTCCAAGGCGGAGATCTACCTGCGCCTGATGCTCGACTACGAGCGCGACCTGAACGCGCTGCTGCACTCGGCTGACGTCGACCGCGACAAGGAAGCCCTGTCGCGCGCCTACTTCGAGTTCCGCATGCGCGACCCGCAGCGTTACCGGCTGTTCGACCGCCTGGAAGAAAAGGTGGTCAAGGGCAACCAGGTGCCGGAAATGGTCGAGCAGTTGCACAGCATCCGTGCCTCCAACTTCGACCGCCTCACGCAATTGATCAAGGGGCGCATCAGCGAGGGCAAGCTCGAGGACGTACCGCCTTACTTCCATTATTGCGCGGCCTGGGCCTTGGTCCATGGCGCCGTGGCGCTGTATCACTCGCCGTTCTGGAGCAATGTGCTCGAGGACCAGGAAGGCTTCTTCCAGTTCCTCATGGACATCGGCGTGCGCATGGGCAACAAGCGCAAGCGCGATCCGGAAGGCGCGAACTAAAGCCGTTCCCCCGATGCCTGCCGACCTTCGCCAGGCATCCTCGCTTCAAGGCTTCGACAGGAAGGCTTGCAAAAACCTGATTTTTGAGTCAGGTTTTGCCGGCCCGATTCATCCATGCCGGAGTCATCCATGATCGTCGATCGTCAAGGCAGGCGCTTTCGCAACCTGCGCGTCAGCCTGACTGCTGCCTGCAACTATGCCTGCACCTACTGCGTGCCTGACGGCAAGCGCCTGGTGGCGGCGCAGGACGAGCTCACGGCGGATGCCCTGGCCCGGGGCGTGGCGTACCTGGTCGAGGCGGCCGGGGTGGAGCGGCTGCGCATCACCGGTGGCGAGCCGCTGGTGAGCCCACGTCTGGAGGCCTTCCTCGGCGCGGTGGCCGGGCTGGGCCTCGAGGACATCAGCCTGACCACCAACGGCCAGTTGCTCGCCCGCAAGCTGCCGCTGCTGCGCGACGCAGGTATCCGCCGGCTCAACGTCTCGCTCGACACCCTCGATGCCACGGCCTTTCGCCGTATCGCCCGCGGCGGCGACCTGGCCAGCGTGCTGACGGGCATGGCCCAGGCCAGTGACGCGGGGATGGCGATCAAGGTCAACATGGTGCCCATGCGCGGGCAGAACCTCGACCAGGTGCTGCCGCTGCTCGACTATTGCCTTGAGCGCGGCTACGAGCTGCGTTTCATCGAGCTGATGCGCATGGGCCACCTGGCACGTGATGGCAACGCCTTCCTGCAGCAGTTCGTAGGCCTGGAACAACTGCTGGCGCTGATCGGACAGTCCCATGCCTATGAACAGGCGCCACGCCCGTTGGATGCCACGGCCTTGCGCTATCGCATTCCCGGCAAAGGTCATTTCGGGGTGATCGCCAACGAGAGCGTGCCATTCTGCCGCAGTTGTTCGCGCCTGCGCCTGTCGTCCACCGGCTGGCTGCATGGTTGCCTGTCGTCGAGTAACCGTCATTTTCTCGGGGACCTGCTCGACAAGCCCCGTCATCAAGCGCTTCCGGCATTGCAGCGGTTATTGGTAAAGGCCCTGGCGGACAAGCAGGATGTGGCATTTTCCGGCGATGTGATGGTGATGAAGGTGATCGGCGGCTGACTCTGGCGCAAAAGCTGCATCCTGCGGCTATTCGCCGGTTTTTCGTCACCGGTTTCTGGAGGAAAGATGCGTAGCCTGGTCTTGCTGCTGGCGCTGATGGCGTTGGGCGGCTGCATGAATGTCAGCGATATGGGCGAGGGCGTCCGTTACCACATGAGTGATGCGGGCCTGCTGGATCACAGCGACACCACCCGTACCCTGTCGATCCGCCTGCAGCCGGACTCGTTCATCTTCATCGGCCAGGGCGCCTTCGTGCCACCGGGCAAGGGGCCGGTGCCACGGCAGAACGCAGTGGCCGAGGAGGCCTTCAAGAGTTTCGTCGAATACTTCCCGCTGGTGCGCCGTGCCCAAGGCCCGCTGGGGCTGGAGGACGCGATCGCCGAGGCCCGTTCGGTCGGCGCCGATTACGTGCTGTACACCCGTTTCGCGCGCACCGACGACCGTATCGGCAACGGTGACGAATGGTATGACGAGCAGGCCGTCGATCGCCTGGGCTGGGACCGTGGCGTGGTACAGATGATGTTGATCGAGACCAGTACCCGTTACCTGATCGATACGGCGCGGATCAAGAGCCGCGGCGGTTTGTTGACGTTCCACGACAACACGCCACAGGATTTGCTTGCCGCGCCAATGCGCGAGTACGCTCGTAGCCTCCTGGGCATGAGCAATTGAGCGAGCACGTCATGAGCGATTCCGGCAAGGCCAGCGATCTGCTGGCGCAGATCCCCGCGCACAAGGGGCTGCCCCCGGTGCACCTGTGGAACCCGGATTTCTGCGGCGACATCGACATGCGCATCGCGCGTGACGGCACCTGGTACTACCTGGGCACGCCGATTGGCCGCAAGCCGATGGTGCGGCTGTTCTCCACCATCATTCGCCGCGATGGCGACGACTACTTCCTGGTCACGCCGGTGGAGAAGGTCGGTATCACGGTGGATGACGCGCCGTTCGTGGCTGTGTTGCTCGACGTGCAGGGCAGTGGCGAGCAGCAGGTATTGCGCTTCACCAGCAACGTCGAGGATCAGGTCGAGGCCGGGCCGGACCATCCGCTGCGGGTCGAGCTCGATCCGGTCACCCAAGTGCCTTCGCCCTATGTGCTGATGCGCGGCAATCTCGAGGCGTTGGTCCATCGCAACGTGTTCTACCAGTTGGTGGAGCTGGCGGTGCCGCGCGAGATCGACGGGGAGGAGTGGCTTGGGGTTTGGAGCCGGGGCACGTTCTATCCGATTGGGCGTGCTGCCTGACGATGGCGTTTTCGGGGCCGCCCAGCCCCATCGATGCGTGTTCTTGCTCTTGACCGGCCGGACCCTATACTCCAAGTCCCCAAGAACAACAGCAAGGAGCCCGGGCCATGTCACTGGAAAAGCAAGGCAGTTGCCTGTGCGGCAAAACCCGACTGCGTATCACGCTCGAGAATAACCATGTCAGCGCTTGCCATTGCAGCATGTGCCGTAAATGGACCGGCGGCCCGCTGCTGGCAGTGCAATGCGCCAAGCCCCCGGCCATCGAAGGCCCGGCCCCCATCGCCTATGACTCCTCTCCCTGGGCCCAGCGCGGCTTCTGCGGCCAGTGCGGCACGCATCTGTTCTACCGCCTGAAAGAGAGCGACATGTACGTCGTGCCGGTCGGCCTGCTTGATGGCGAGGGTGACTGGAACTTCACCGAGCAGATATTCGTCGACGAACAGCCCGCCTGGTATTGCTTCAAGAACGAGACCCGGCACCTCACCGGTCAACAGGTGTTCGATCAGTTCGCCCCAACCTGACACGGCTCGTCTTGCCAAACCTGCGCATTCCTGAGAAAACGGCGGCCACGAAAAACCGCTTCGAGGAACCTGCCATGAGCAGTGAGCTGCACGTCATCGATCTACAGGAAGGCGACGGCAAGGCCGTGGTCAAGGGGGCGCTGATCACCACCCAGTACCGTGGCACCCTGGCTGACGGCCGTGAATTCGATTCTTCCTGGGCACGCGGCAAGCCGTTCCAGTGCGTCATCGGTACCGGCCGGGTGATCAAGGGCTGGGACCAGGGCCTGATGGGCATGCGCGTGGGTGGCAAGCGCAAGCTGCAGGTACCGGCGCACCTGGGCTATGGTGAACGCTCGGTCGGTGCGATTCCGCCGAATTCGGACCTTACGTTCGAGATCGAATTGCTGGAAGTGCTGACCCGCGACGACTGAACCGCCTGTAATACTTCAGCAACACCGATGCGCTAAGGTGCTGATTGTCCAAGGAAGGTATGTGCAGTCATGGAGGAACCAAACGGGCCGCAGGCACTCTGAGCCTCACTCGCTGCCAAGGATGGCGATCACGACAGGGACATGTGGCGGGGCAACCCGATATCCAGTGCCACATAGAGCCCGCCCTGTATGAAGCTGCCAGCCTTCCTTCGCCGTCGCCGCCACCTGCTGTTGAGCCTGACGCTCGTCGCCGCCGCCGTGCCGCTGGCCCTGGATGTGGTCGAAAGCCGGGCGCAACCGGTCGACGGGACCCAGACCCTGGTGTTCCTGCGTCACGCCGAGAAACCCGGCGAGGGTCTCGGGCAGTTGAACTGCCAGGGCTTGAACCGGGCCCTGGACCTGGCCACCCTGTTGCCCGAGCGTTTCGGTGATGCCGACTACGTCTTCGCCGCCAACCCTTCACGAGGTGTCGAGGAGGGCAGCCAGGATGAGCGCTACAGTTATATCCGCCCGCTGATGACCATCAGCCCCGCCGCCATCCGCCTCGGTTTGCCGGTCAACATCGACTACGGCGCCAATGACACAGCCGCGCTGGCCGATGAACTGCTCAGTGACAAGTACCGCAATGCGACGGTCTACACGGCCTGGTCACGGGGGTATCTGCCGGAGCTGATCAACACCGTGGCCGGCAAGGCCCTGGGTGAAGACCGGGTGCTCACCGAGGACTGGCACCGCGACGATTTCGACTCCCTGTACGTGCTCACGCTGACCTGGCGCGATGGCAAGGCGACCCTGCTCAGCCGTAACGTGCGCCAGGGCCTGGATAACGGCGAGTCTGGCTGCCCGACCTGAGCTGCTGTTACTGTCTGGCTTTCTGGGCCGGGCAGGGATGTGCCGATGGAGCGGGTAACGGTGATCGGTGGCGGCGTGGTCGGGCTGGCCACGGCCTATGCACTGGTGCGCGAAGGCTGGCAGGTCGACCTGGTCGAAGCTCGCGATAGCTTGGCCAGCGCGACCAGCTTCGCCAATGGTGGGCAGTTGTCATATCGCTACGTGGCGCCGCTGGCTGATGCCGGGGTGCCATGGCAAGCGCTGGGCTGGCTGTTGCGCGGCGATTCGCCGCTACGTCTGCGACTACGTCTGGACACCGCGCAGTGGCGCTGGCTGGCGGCCTTCGTCATGGCCTGTCGTACCCGGGTCAATCGGCGCAATGCCGCCCAGTTGCTGGATCTGGCCTTGCAAAGCCAGGCCGTTCTCGCCCGCTGGCGTGAAGAGGACGGCCTCGATGGCTTCGCCTGGCGCCGCAATGGCAAGCTGGTCGCGTTTCGAACACAGCGTGCATTCGAGCACGGCCGCCAACACTTGCTGGATCCCGACACGCAACGGGTTTTGAATGCCGCCGATCTGCGCGGGCTCGACCCGGCACTCACCGAAGCCCCTTTCGTGGGCGGTGTGTTCACACCGGACGAAGAGGTCGCCGACTGTCACCGCTTCTGCCTGCGCCTGGCTGAACACCTGCAGGCCTCAGGGCAGTGCCGGTTGCTGCTGGGGCGGCCGGTGACCCGGCTGATAGCGCGCGACGAGCGTGTGGTCGCGCTGGAGCTGGGCGGTGAAAGGCTGGAGGTGCAGCGCCTGGTGCTCAGCGCCGGGCACCGTAGCGTCGGCCTGGCCTTGCCAGGCTTGCACCTGCCGGTCTACCCATTGAAGGGCTACAGCCTGACCGCGCCGGTCGGTGCCACGCACCGGGCGCCCGAGGTGAGCATCACCGACTATGAACGCAAGATTGTCTATGCCCGGCTGGAGGATCAACTGCGGGTGGCGGCGATGGTGGACATCGTCGGTTATGACGAGGCGGTGGACGCCGGCAGGCTCGCGAGCATGCGCCGGCTGGCGCGCGAGACACTGCCGAAGGCCGCTGATTACGGGCAAGCGGTGGAGTGGGCGGGCATGCGGCCGGCGACGCCGACCGGGGTGCCGATCATCGAGGCCACACGGTATCGCAACCTGTGGCTGAACCTGGGACATGGCGCGCTGGGGTTCACCTTGGCGTGTGGCAGTGGCGAGCGGCTGGCTAGGCTGTTGCGCTGACGAAACTGACCCTATCGCCGGCAAGCCGGCTCCCACAGGAACTGAATGCCCTTGTGGGAGCCGGCTTGCCGGCGATAGGGCCTGAGCAGGCGCCGAGTCTTTCAGCGCCCGAAGCGCATCGGCCAGCCCACCACCTTCTTCACCCTCGGCGTGGCATAGGTACGCACCTTGGAGGTGCTCAGCCCCATCCGCACCAGCGATTCAGCGATGGTCACCGCCGCGCTCACGCCGTCCACCACCGGCACCCCGGTGCGCTGGCGAATCTGCTCGTCGAGCCCAGCCATGCCGCCGCAACCCAGGCAGATCACCTCGGCCTTGTCCTCGCGGACGGCGCGCTCGGCCTGCTCGACGATGGCTTCCACCGCACGCCGTGGATCGGCTTCCAGCTCCAGCACCGCGAGGCCACTGGCGCGCACCGAGGCGCAGCGCTCGTATAGCCCGGACAGTTTCAGGCGGTCCTCGATCAACGGCACGGTGCGGTCTAGGGTGGTCACTACCGAGTAGGCGTGGCCCAGGTACATGGCAGTGCTGGCGGCGGCATCGGTGATGTCCACCACCGGCACCTCCAGCAGTTCCTGCAGGCCTTCGCGGCCATGCTCGCCATAGCCGGCCTGGATCACTGCATCGAAGGGCTGGTCATAGGCCAGCACCCGATCCATCACCCCGATGGCGGCCAGGTAACTCTCGAAATTGCCCTCCACCGACTCGGCGCCGAACCACGGGGTCAGGCCGACGATCTCGGTGCCGGGCGCGGCCACGCTGCGCGCCTGTTCGGCAATGGCTTCGGTGATGGCGGCGGTGGTGTTGACGTTGGCGATCAGAATACGCATGACGGATCTCCCTGAATTCAGTGGCTGCTGTGGTCGACGGCGATGCATTCACCGCTGACGTCGTGGTACTGGACGTGGCGCGGCGCGATCAGCAGGTACACGGCGGCGGCGATGCCGGCACCGATCAGCCACGAGAACGGCGCGACGCTTTGGAAGTTGGGCACCAGGGCCAGGACGATGGCCAGCAGCGCGGCGGGGATGAATGCCGCCACGGCGCGCAGGTTGATGCCCTTGGTGTAGTGATAGGCGCCGGCGGGGTTCTCGCTGTACAGCTCGGGCACATTGATGCGGCCCCTGCGCAGCAGCCAGTAGTCGGCCATGATCACTCCGTACAGCGGGCCGAGCAGGGCGCCGAGGCCGGAGAGGAAGTACACGATCACCAGCGGGCTGTTGTACAGGTTCCACGGCAGGATCAGCACCGCCAGGGTGGCGCTGATCAGCCCGGCGCGGCGGAAGTTCAGATGCCGCGGCGCCAGGTTGCTGAGCACGAAGGCCGGGGCGACGAAGTTGGCCATGATGTTCACCGCCACGGTGACGATCAGGAAGGCCAGGCAACCGAGCACCAGGAACGCGGTGTTGGGGATGCTGGCGACGATCTGCGTCGGGCTGTCGATGATCTGGCCGTTGATCTGGAACTGCGCGCCGCACAGCACCACGGTGATCGCCGCGAACACCAGAATGTTCACCGGCAGGCCCCAGAAGTTGCCGACACGGATGGTCTTGCGGCATGGCGAGCTGCGGGCGAAGTCGCAGAAGTTGAGCACCAGGGTGCCGTAGATCGCCAGCCACAGCGCGCCGCCGGCGAAGATGTTGCGCCACATCTCGTAGCCGCTCAGGGGCTCGGCCACCGACCAGGCAATACGCGCATCGGCCTTGAAGTACATGAACACGGCGAGGCTGGCCACGGTGAGCAGGATTACCGGCCCGGCGAACGCCTCGTAGCGGCGCACCATTTCCATGCCGTAGGCGAGGATTACCAGCTGCACCAGCCAGATCGCCACGAAGCACACCCAGCCCAGGCTCGACAGGCCGAGGATGCTGTCGTGATCGAAGGCCGCCACCTGCGGCCACACCGCGGTCAGCAGCACGCGCAGCACCACCGAGGCCAGGTAGGTCTGGATGCCGAACCAGGCGATGGCGATCACCGCGCGGATCAGCGCCGGGATCTGCGCGCCGTGGATGCCGAAGGCGATACGGCTGATTACCGGGAACGGCACGCCGGTCTTCTGCCCCATGTAGCCGGACAGGTTCATGAAGAAGTACACCAGCGCCGCGCCGATCGCCAGCGACAGGAGGATCTGCCAGCCGCCCAGGCCCAGGGCGAACAGCCCCATGGCGAACGAGTAGTTGGCGATATTGTGCACATCGTTGGTCCACAGCGCGAAGATGCTGTAGCCGCCCCAGCGGCGGCCCGCAAGTTTGGTCGGGGCGAGGTCGCGGTTGTGCAGGCGTGGGCTCAGTTCGAGGTCGGCGGGGTGGCCTTCGAGGCTGGTGGTCGAGGGATGGGTGCTGGCAACGGAAAGTTCAGGGGCAAGGGGGAGGCTGCTACTCATTCCGGCGGCTCCTGATGCGCGTGACTGCGATGAGCGGGCGCTGGCGCACGGGCTCGCCATCTCGTCGGTGCAGGCGTTGGCATCACTGGGTTCTGGGCGCAACGGCCGCCGATGGGGCGGCGCTGCGAGTTCTTGTGTATTTATGTTTTGTTGAATTTGTATACAAAACACGGACACACAAAAGCCAGTTCCATGCCAGCGATCAACTCGCTTTCAAGTTGCCATTATTTTGAATCTATCTATTTGAAAGATAAGTTAATGAAATAAAGGAAATATAAACTGACCAAGTGAACAGGTTATATTTTTGTCGGGTCTGTTAGTTGATCGAATGGTCAGATCTAGTTGATTCAAGTGTGTAACCTAATGGGGCGTTACCTGTGAGAAGTGCACACAAAAATGGCACCTACGGTGACATTTTTGTGTACATGTTTTCTCGCGGCCCTTGGCCTTATGGCTGGTAATCCCGTCGCGTGGGAGCGGGCTTGCCCCGCGATAGGGCCTGCTCACGCCATCGGCGGCAAGCGCCGCTTCACTGGCGTCTTCTTGATGATCGCGGTATTGGTCTCGGCCAGCACATTCAGTCGGTCGAGCAGCGTGTCCAACTGCTCCATCGAGCGCACATGCAGGCGGGCGATGAAGCAGTCCTCGCCGGTCACCTTGTCGCACTCGGTGAACTCGGGGATGGCGACGATCTGCCGTTCCACTTCCTGCAACTGCCCCGGCAGCGGGCGGATGCGCACGATGGCCTGCAACTGGTAGCCGAAACAGCGCGGGTCCACCTCTACCGTGTAGCCGCGCAGCACGCCGCGCTCCTCCAGGCGGCGCAGGCGCTCGCTGACGCTGGGCGCCGACAGGCCGCTGATCTGCGCCAGGGCCTTGAGCGAGCGGCGCGAGTCCTCCATCAGGGCGTTTATCAGTAACTGGTCGATGGCATCGGTCATGGCGGCCTCGTTAGGCAATTTTCAAGATATGCCTTGATAGTAAAGGCGCAAGCCCGGATATGCCTTGGTTATCCGCTGGAAGGTCACCTTCGACCCTCCGCATACTGTGCCCATCGTCGACAGGAGGTGTGAGATGGACAATGCGTTGCGCCGTGGTTCGCTGGAAATGATCGCTGCCATGCTGATCTCCGGGACCATCGGCTGGTTCGTGCTGGTGTCCGGGCAACCGGTGCTGGAGGTGGTGTTCTGGCGCTGTGTGTTCGGTGCCGGCACCTTGCTACTGATCTGCGCGGCCATGGGCTTTCTCAAGCCGGGGGTGCTGACCCGCGCCACCTTCTTGCTGGCGGTGGTCAGCGGGGTGGCGATCGTCGGCAACTGGGTACTGCTGTTCGCCTCCTACTCGCGGGCATCGATCGCCATCGGCACTGCGGTGTACAACGTCCAGCCGTTCATGCTGGTGGGGCTGGCGGCGCTGTTCCTGGGCGAGAAGATCACCTTGGCCAAGCTGACCTGGCTGAGCGTGGCGTTCCTCGGCATGCTCGCCATCGTCAGCGCTCATGGCGCGGGGCAGGCCAATGGCGAGGAGTACCTGCTGGGTATCCTTCTGGCGCTGGGCGCGGCGTTCCTGTATGCCGTGGCGGCGCTGATCATCAAGCGCCTGACCGGCACGCCGCCGCACCTGATCGCGCTGATCCAGGTAAGTACCGGCGTATTGCTGCTGGCGCCCTGGGTAACGCTTGGCGGGCTGCCGGGTGAGCTGCCGGCGCTTGGCAGCCTGGTGACGCTGGGGATCGTGCATACCGGGTTGATGTACGTGCTGCTGTACAGCGCCATCCAGCGCCTGCCCACGGCGTTGACCGGAGCGTTGTCGTTCATCTACCCGATCGCCGCGATCCTGGTCGACTGGGTGGCGTTCGACCATCGTCTGGCGCCGTTGCAATGGCTTGGGGTGGGGCTGATCCTGCTGGCGGCGGCGGGCATGCAGCAGGGGTGGTGGTTCCGGCCTGCCGGCAAGCCTGCGCGCCAACAGTAAAGCAATGAACGGAGGCTTGCTGGCATAAAGGAATCATCCGGCGATACCAGGAGAAAGATGGCTTATTGATGGCATTGCTGTCCTCTAGTACCCTGCGCGGCAATTTCGCAGTGATGCAGTCGGCTTTAAGTGACGGACCACGCCCCATGCCCCTTTCTACCCGCTTCCTGACCGCAGGCCTGGCACTTTTGCCTTTGCTCGCCGGTGCCGCACCGTTCCAGACACCCGGCGATCGTGACCTGATCCGCGATCGCCAGGAGAACCTGCTGCAGGAGCAGCGCAAGCGCCTCGAGGAACTCCAGCAACTGCCGGGCAGGCAGGCACCGCAGGCGCCTGCCCAGCCCGCCGAGCAAGGGCGCTGCTTCCAGATCCAGCGCATCGACCTGCAAGGCGCCAGCCTGCTCGACGAGCCACAGCGCAAGGCGCTGCTCGAAGGTTACGAAGGCAAGTGCCTGCAGGTCGGCCAGCTCAACGAGCTGCTCAAGCGCATCACCGACCATTACCTGAACCGTGGCTACCTGACCACCCGGGCCTACCTGCCCCAGCAGGACCTGGGCTCCGGCGTGCTGCAGATCATCATTGTCGAAGGCCGCCTGGAAGGGCTGGACGGCTCCGCCCTGGCCAGCCCCCGGGAAATGGCCATGGCCTTCCCCGGCAAGGCTGGCGAGGTACTCAACCTGCGCGACATGGAGCAGATGGTCGACCAGCTCGGTCGTTTGCCCTCGCGCCAGGTCGAGGTGGAGCTGGTGCCCGGCCAGGCGGTCGGCGGCAGTCGCGTGCAGCTCAAGGGCCAGCGTGACAAGCCCTGGCGGGTCTCGGCCAGCCGTCACAACAACGGCGACGCCAGCAGCGGCGAGCAGCAGATGAACCTTGGCCTGGAGTGGGACAGCCCACTGGGCCTGGCCGATCAGTTGAGCCTGCGTGGCGGGCGCGATGTGGTCAGCGACCACTGGCGCCACTCCGACAGCCATGGCCTGAACTACAGCCTGCCGTGGGGCTGGTGGACCTTCAACTACAGCTACAACCACAACTACTACCGCACCCGCGACACCTCCAGCGGTTTCCCCTTCAAGCTCGACGGCGACAACAGCGTGCACCAGTTCCAGGCCGAACGGGTGATCCACCGCGACAGCCTGAGCAAGACCGCGGTCAATGTCGGCGTCAGCCACCTGCGCACGCGCAACTACCTGGACGACACCCTGATCGGCGTTTCCAGCCCCCGTATCACCGAGCGCCAGCTGGGCGTCAACCACGGCCGTCGCATCGGCAATGCCTTCGTCAACCTCGATGCCGGCTGGCAGCAGGGTATCGGCGCGCTCGACGCCCAAGGCGCGGGCGACCCTCACGGTAGCGAATCCGTGGCGCGCTACAACAAGTACACCCTCACCCTGAGCTACCTGCAGCCGTTCCAGCTGTGGGGCGAGCAGTTCACTTTCGACAGCCTGGCCACCGGCCAGCGCAGCGAGGATGCGCTCTACAGCGGCCAGCGCATCAGCGTCGGCGGGCTGACCTCGGTGCGCGGTTTCAAGGAGCAGACCCTCACCGGCGACAGCGGCGGCTACTGGCGCAACCAGTTGCGCTGGCGCCGGCCGGTCACCTGGGCGCCGCTGCAGCCCTGGCTGCGCGAATACGGCATGGCGTTCGCCTACGACGCGGGGGTGATCAAGGGCCAGCACGGTAACGGCCAGGACCATGGCCGCCTGAGCGGCAATGCCCTGGAGTTCAACGTGCGCGGCCAGTATTTCGCCGCCAGCGCGACCTTCGCCCGCTCGCTGGAGCGCCCCGACGTCATCACCCGCCGCGAACACCCGATCTATTTCCGTGTCGACGCGTTCTTCTGAGCCCCGATCCACCTTTTGCCCGTGACACCGCCGCCCGCGCCTGGAGTTTGTTCGACATGGATATCCGCACCCCACTGAACCAATGCATTGCCCTGATCGTCGCGGGGGTGCTGTTCCTCAACCCCATCGTCGCCACGGCCGCGCAGTTGACCGTCGATGCGGCGGCCAACGCCAATACCAGCCTCAAGCAGGCGGGCAACGGGGTGCCGATCGTCAATATCGCCACGCCCAACGGCAGCGGCCTGTCGACCAACACCTTCCGCGACTACAACGTCGGCAGCAACGGGCTGATCCTCAACAACGCCACCAGCAAGACCCAGTCGACCCAGCTGGGCGGCATCATCGTCGGCAACCCCAACCTCAGGGGCCAGGCGGCCCAGGTGATTCTCAACCAGGTCACCGGCGGCAACCGCAGTACCCTGCAGGGCTACACCGAGGTGGCGGGGCAGGCGGCCCGGGTCATCGTCGCCAACCCCCATGGCATCACCTGCAAGGGCTGCGGCTTCATCAACACGCCGCGGGCGACCCTCACCACCGGCAAGCCGATCATGGACGGCGAGCGTCTCGACCGCTTCCAGGTGGACGGCGGCGACATCGCCATCGAAGGCGATGCGCTCAATGCCACCAACCTCGACCAGTTCGACCTGATCACCCGCAGCGCCAAGCTCAACACCGAACTGCACGCCAAGCAGCTGAACATCGTCACCGGGCGCAACGACGTCAAGGCTGACACCCTGCAGGCCACGCCGCGTGCCGACGAGGGCGGCGACAAGCCGCTGCTGGCCATCGACAGCTCGGCGCTGGGTGGCATGTATGCAAACACCATTCGCCTGGTCGGCACCGAGCAGGGCGTGGGCGTCAAGCTGGCCGGCAACATGGCCGCCACCACCGGCGACATCCAGGTGGACGCCAACGGCAAGGTGACCCTGGCGCAGACGTCCAGTGCCGGCAACCTGACGGTCGCCGCGCAGAGCGCCGAGCTGACCGGCAAGACCTACGCCGCCGGCAGTGCCACTGTGCGCGTGCGTGACGAGGTAACGGTCGGCCAGAGCCTCGCCGCCAAGGACAGCATCACCGTGACCGGCGCGCGGATCGACAACCAGGGCATCATCGAAGCCGGCGTGGAACCGGACAACACCCGCAATGCCCACGGCGACGTGACCCTCACCGGCCAGACCCTGCGCAACCGTGGCAGCGTGGTGGCCAACCGCACCCTGGAGGCCACCGGCAGCACCACCCTCGATAACCAGGGCGGCACCTTCAAGGGCCAGGTCACCACCCTGACGGCTGGCCAGCTGGACAACCGCAAAGGCCAGGCACTGGCCGACGACATCCTGACGGTCAATGCCAACGCGATCGACAACCGTGACCAGGGCCTGCTGCAAGGCAAGGGCAAGGCCGTGGTGGACGTCGGCACCACCCTCGACAACCGTGGCGGCCGCCTGGTGGGCCAGGGCGACCTGCAGGTCACCGCCACCCGGTTGGACAACCGTGACAAAGGCCTGGTCGGCAGCGACCGGCAGGCCAGGCTGACCACCCACGCGCTGCTGGACAACCAGGGCGGCGGCAAGCTCAGTGCCGACCGCCTGGACATAACCACCGCCGGCCTGCTCAACGGTGGCGGCCAGTTGCTCGGCGGCGATGTGCTGATAAACGCCAGCGCCGACATCGACAACCGTCTCGGCGTGGTTTCGGCCAAGCGCCTGCTCGACCTCAAGGCCGTGGGCCTGGACAACAGCGGCAAGGGCAACCTGCGCAGCGACGGCACACTGGGCGTCAAGGTGGCGACCCTGGACAACCGTGACAACGGCCTGCTGTCGAGCCTCGGCGACCTGACCTTGGATGGAAAGCGCCTCGACAACCGCGGCGGCCTGGTCCTCGCCGACCGCTCGCTGACCGTCACCGGCGGGCATTTCGACAACCGTGACAAGGGCGCGGCGACTACCAAGGGCAAGGCCCTTATCGACGTCGAGAGCCTGGCCAACAGCGATGCCGGCCACCTGCAGAGCGATGGTCGCCTCGACCTGATCGCCGGCACGGTCGACAACGAGCGCCTGGGCAACATCACCGCCAAGGGCGACCTCGAGGCCCATCTGGGCACCTTGAACCATCAAGGCGGCAGGTTGACCAGCCTGGGCAGCCTGCTGCTCACCGCCGACACGATCGACAACCAGCAGGGCGGCAAGATTGGCGCGACCAGCGTGGCCGACATCAGCGCGGCGCGCATCCTCAACCAGCAGGGCGAGATTTCCAGCGCCGGCAAGGTCATCCTCAATGCCAGCGAATTGCTGGACAACCAGGGTGGCAAGGTCATCGGCGACCGTGGCCTGGCCCTCACCGTGCAGCGCCTGCTCAACCAGAACAAGGGCCTGCTCAGTGGCCATGACCGCCTGAGCCTGCACGGCACCGAGCTGCTCAACAACGGCGGCAAGCTGAGCAGCCACCAGCACATCGACGTGACCCTGGACGGCAAGCTGGACAACAGCGACGCGGGCCTGATCGTCAGTGACGCCAGCGTCACCCTGAATACCGGCACGCTGCTCAATCGCCAGGGCGGCAAGGTCTCGGCCATCGCGGCCCTGGACCTGACCAGCCAGGAGCTGCTGGACAACCAGGGCGGCACCCTGGTGACCAATACCGGGCTGCTGCTCAAGGCCGGTCGCCTGGACAACAGCCACCTCGGCATCATCAGCGCCCAGGAGCACGCAGAGCTGCGCAGCGGCGCCATGGACAACAGCGCCAAGGGCAATATCGGTGCCGGCAGCCTGCTGCTGGTCGGTACCCAGCTCGACAACTACGACTATGGCCGCATCAGCGCCGCCGGCCAGATCGACGCCACGCTGACCGGCCTCGACCAGCATGACCACGGGCAACTGGTCAGCGAGACCGGCATCGACCTCGACCTGCAGCATGGCCAGTTGATGAACCGTGACCACGGCCTGCTGCGCTCGCCGGGCAGCCTGTTGTTGCGCCAGATCGGCGTGGTCGATAACCGCGACGCTGGGGAGATTTCCAGCAGCCGTGGTTTCAGCCTGGTCGCCAGCCGCCTCGACAACCGGGGTGGGCGAGTGGTCAGCAGCCAGGACCTGACCCTGCGCATCGCCGGCGTCCTCGACAACAGCCTGAAGGGGGTGTTGTCGGCCAGCCACGACCTCGAGGTCGCGGCCGTCAGCCTCGACAACTTCAGCGGTGGCAGCCTGGCCAGCGGCCAGGCCCTCAAGGCCACGATCGACGGCCAGCTCGACAACCATGACGAGGGCATCCTGTCCGCCGTTGGCGGGCTGACCGTGACCAGCGCCGGCTTGCTCAACGGCGAGCGCGGCCTGTTGTCGGGCAACACCGGCGTGACCGTCACTACCGGCCAGTTGGATAACCATCAAGGCGGCCAGCTCACCAGCCAGGCGGCGATGACCGTCGACAGCAGTGAACTCGACAACCGTGGCGGTACCCTGAGCAGCAAGCAGGCGATGAAGCTGACCACCGGCGAGCTGCGCAACGACGCCGATGCCCTGCAGCGCGGCGGCCGGATCCACAGCGATGACGCATTGACGCTGGTGGCCGGGCAGGTCGATTCCAGCCAGGGCGGCGAAATCTCCGCCAAGGGCGACCTGCTGCTGCGCGTCAGCACGTTGATCCAGCGCCAGGGGCGGCTGATCGGCGAACAGAAGCTCGACCTCGACCTCAACGGCGGCGACCTGTTGAACCAGGGCGGCCTGATCAGCGCCAACGGCCCACTGAACATCCAGAACCTGCGCAAGCTCGACAACAGCGCCGGCGAAATCACCAGCCAGCAATCCTACAACCTGCTCGCCAAACGCATCGACAACCAGCAGGGACGCATCCTCAGCGATGGCCGGCTGACCGTGGAGGCGCCACAGCTGGACAACAGCGCCAAGGGCCTGATTTCTGGCGCGCAGGGCCTGCTGGCCAAAGGGACCGACCTGAACAACAGCGGCGAAGGTACCCTGTCCAGCAAGGACGGCGACCTCACCGTGACCCTGGGCGGTACCCTCGACAACCGTGACCTCGGCGCCCTGGTCAGCAAGGGTAGCCAGCAGATTACCGCGGCCAACTTGCACAACCGCAAGGGCATCATTTCTTCCGAACAGGCCATCACCCTCAGTGTCGCTGAGCGGCTCGACAACAGCGGCGGCGGCCTCGTTTCCGCCACCGGCGACCTGGCGTTCGACCAGGACGACACCGTCATCGACAACCAGGGCGGGCAGATCAACGGCCAGGTGATC
Source organism: Pseudomonas sp. FW305-96 (assembly GCF_058783825.1). Classification (NCBI taxonomy): domain Bacteria; kingdom Pseudomonadati; phylum Pseudomonadota; class Gammaproteobacteria; order Pseudomonadales; family Pseudomonadaceae; genus Pseudomonas; species Pseudomonas sp. FW305-96. The sequence continues at coordinate 26,180 of NZ_JBYSYW010000024.1, read as the reverse complement.
ACCGTCACTGGCAAGCGCCTGGAAAACGCCAAGGGCCAGCTGACCAGCCGCGCGCTGCTTGACCTGACCTTGGCCGAGGCGCTGCTCAACACCGACGGCGCGCGCCTGGTCAGTGGCGCCGACCTGTTGCTCAAGACCGGCAGTGTCGCCAACAACGGCGGCAAGCTGATCAGCCACGGCCTGTTGCGCGTCGACGCAACGACGCTGGACAACAGCCGCGGCGGCAACCTGGCCAGCCAGCAGAACCTGGTACTGCGCCTGAGTGGCGACCTGCTCAACGGCCAGGATGGCCTGCTTTTCAGCGAACACGGCAAGCTCGACATCCACGCCAATGCCCTGGACAACCAGGCCGGTACGCTGAAGAGCCAGGGCGCCATCGAAGTGCACCTGGACAAGGCTCTGAACAACCACGGCGGGCGCCTGGAGAGCCAGGACGGCGGCCTCGAGCTGCACGCAGCGAGCCTCGACAACGGCGGCAGCGGCATGCTCAGCGCGGCCAAAGGCCTGTTCAAGGGCGTCTTCAGCGGCCTGTTCGACAACGGCGGCGGCACCACCCAGGCGCAGTCGGTGGACATCAAGGCCGACACCCGGATGAACAACCAGGGCGGCTACCTCTCGGCCCTGGGTGGCGACAATCAGCTCGTCACCGCCGAGTTCGACAACCAGGGCGGCGGCCTGTACGCCGCCGGGCTGCTGCACCTGCAGGGCCAGCAACTGCTCAACCAGGGCGGCAAGATCGGCGCCGGACGCATCGACTTCGGCTTGAGCGGTGCGTTGTACAACGGCCTCGGCCAGCTGGAAAGCGAGAGCGACCTGCAGCTGAGCGCCAGCGAGCTCGACAACCGCACGGGCAACCTGCGCGCCCTCGGCAAGACAGGCACCAGCCGCTTCATCGTCACGGGCAACCTGCTCAACGACAACGGCGTGCTGGCCACCGCCAACCACGACCTCGACCTGCAGATCGGCGGCCTGAGCAATAGCGGCGGGCAACTGCTGCACACCGGCCTTGGCACCTTCGGCCTGGCCTCCGACAAGGTCACCCAGGCCGGCGGTGTACTGCACACCGATGGCCTGCTGAGCATCGGCGCCGCCAGCTGGACCAACAGCAGCGTGCTGCAGGCCCGGCGCCTGGAGCTGGACATCGGACGCTTCGTGCAGACGGCCAGCGGCAAGCTGCTGGCGGTCGAGAGCTTCAAGGGCCGCGGTGGCGACTGGACCAACCATGGCCTGCTGGCCAGCGATGGCAGCTTGCAACTCGACCTCACCGGCAACTATGACGGCAACGGCCGCCTGAGCAGCCTCGGCAGCCTGGGGCTGAGCGCCACCGATATCCGCCTGTCCAGTGCCGCCAGCCTGGCCGGCGGCGCGGGCAGCGTGGTGACCGCCCGCAACCTGCTGAGCAACGACGGCCGCCTGACCGCCCTCGGTGGCCTTACGGTCAACGCCGCCAGCCTGGAAAACCGCGGCACCCTTGGCGGCGCCGCAGCGGTGACACTTGCCGCCAATACCCTGAGTAACCAGCGCGGCCTGGTGTTCAGCGGCAACGACATGACCCTGCGCGTGGGCAGCCTGAGCAACTACTACGGCGACATCTACAGCCTCGGTGGCCTGGACCTGGCCGGCAACGGCAGCGCCCGCGCCGCGTTGCTGGACAATATCTCCGCCAGCATGGAAAGCGCCGGCAGCATGACCCTGGCGGTGGACACCTTGCTCAACCGCAAGGAACACCTGACTTCGAAGCAGAAGCTGGTCGCCGGCTACGTCAACGTGTATTCCGACGACCGCTGCAAGGGCAAGGGCTGCGAGCTGTACTTCTCGGCCACCGAGAGCTGGCAGGATGTCATCGACCAGGACAGCCCCACGGCCTTCATCACCAGCGGCGGCAAGTTGACCTTTGCCGGTGACGCGTTCCGCAACCACTACAGCAGTGTCTCGGCGGGCGGCGATATCGCCATCAATACGGCCGTGTTCGAGAACAAGGGCGCCGGTGGCGGCGAGCAGCGCAACCTCACCGCCAGCATGTACACCCGTGATCGCGGCCAGTACAACGCGTTCATCAACGCCAAGAACCAGTTCAACCAGAACCCGGGTTCGCTGACCCTGGACCAGGTGATGGCCGCGTCTGGCTATCCGTATGCCAGCATCTATGACGTCATCGACAACAAGACGCCGATTGCCGGCGCCGTGGTCGCCCCGGCGGTTGTGCAGTCGGCCGGCGCGGTGACCATCAACGCCACCCAGCGTATCGACAACAGCGTGGTACGCGTCAACCAGGCCGGTGCCGGCACCATCAACGCCCGTGGCGATGCCACGGCCGATGCGCGCCAGGCGCAGACCCAGGTGCGCGCGCTCAACCCGCAGTTGCCGCCGGACCTGGCCCAGCGCCAGGTCAACCCGGTGACCCTCCCCAGCTTCAGCCTGCCCCAGGGCAACAACGGCCTGTTCCGCATCAGCAGCCAGGCCGGCCAGGCCGCCATCAGCGGCGACGCCCTGGGCGCAACCGCTGACCGCACCCAAGCCGGCAGCGGCACCTTCATCGCACCGCTGGCCACTGCGACCAGCGCCGACAGCCGCGCGGCGTCGGCGCTCGGTGCCGACAGCGCGGCGTCTGCCCAAGGCGCCGTGGCCGGCTCCGGCGTGGCGCTGGGCGGCTTGGCCGCTGGCGTCAAGCTGGTCCAGGGCGTACCTGAGCGCAGCGTGCCGAGCGTCTCGCACAAGTACCTGGTAGAGACCAACCCGGTCCTGACCGACCTCAAGCAGTTCCTCAGCTCCGACTACATGCTCGGCCAGCTCAATATCAAGCCGGACCAGGCGATCAAGCGCCTGGGCGACGGCCTCTACGAGCAACGCCTGATCCGCGAGGCGGTGGTGGCCCGTACCGGGCAGCGCTACATCGACGGCATGACCAGCGACGAGACGCTGTTCCGCTACCTGATGGACAACGCCATCGCCAGCAAGGACAAGCTGTCGCTGAGCGTGGGCGTGTCCCTCAGCGCCGAGCAGGTGGCGGCGCTGACCCACGACATCGTGTGGATGGAAAACATTGAGGTCAACGGCGAGACGGTGCTCGCCCCGGTGCTGTACCTGGCCCACGCCGACGGCCGCGTGGCCCCCAACGGCGCGTTGATCCAGGGCCGCGACGTCAACCTGATCAGCGGCGGCGAACTGGTCAACGTCGGCACCTTGCGCGCCACCAACAACCTCGCCGTCAGCGCCACCAACATCGGCAACGCCGGGTTGATGGAAGCGGGCGGGCGCCTGGACATGCTGGCCACCGAGTCGATCCGCAACGCCCAGGGCGGGATTATCGCCGGGCGTGAAGTGAGCCTTACCGCGTTGACCGGCGACGTGATCAACGAGCGCAGCGTCACCCGCCTGGAAGGCCGTGCGGGCGGTGAGCACGTGACCAAGGACCTGGTCGACACCGCCGCGCGCATCGAGGCGGCGAACAACCTGACCATCACGGCGGGGCAGGACATTGGCATTGTCGGCGGCGCAGTGCAGGCCGGCGGCAACATCGACCTCGATGCCGGGCGTGACCTGATCATCGCCAGCCAGGAAGGTGTCGACAGCCACGAGTACCAGCGCCGCCGCGTCAGTGGCCACGACACCAGCATCACCCAGTACGGCAGCGAGGTGAAGGCCGGCGGCAACCTCACCGCCACGGCCGGCCAGGACCTGAGCATCGTCGCCAGCGAAATCGAGGCCCGCCGCGACCTGGCCCTGCAGGCCGGCCGTGACGTAACCCTGGCTGCTGCGGCGAACGAGGAGCACAGCTACGCCAAGGGCAAGAAAGGCAAGACCAAGTACGAGCGCCAGGAAGACGACGTCGAGCAGCAGTCGGCTGATGTGAAGGCCGGCGGCGACCTGACCATCGACGCCGGGCGCGACCTGCGCATGGTGGCGAGCAAGGCCAGCGCCGGCGACGAAGCCTACCTGGTGGCCGGCGACAAGCTCGAGCTGCTGGCCGCCAACGACAGCCAGTACTCGCTGTATGACATGAACAAGAAGGGTGGTTGGGGGAGCAAGAAGACCCAGCGTGATGAAGTGACCGACGTCAAGGCGGTGGGGAGTGAGATCACCAGTGGTGGCGACCTGACCCTCGAGAGCGGCGGTGACCAGCTGTACCAGGGCGCGAAACTCGCCTCCGGTGCTGACCTGACCATTGATAGCGGCGGTTCGGTGACCTTCGAAGCGGTCAAGGACATGCATCAGGAGAGTCACGAGAAGAGCAAGTCAAATGCTGGCTGGTTCAGCATGAAGGGTGAAGGGCGCACTGATGAAACCGTGCGCCAGAGTGAGCTGGTGGCCAAAGGCGATCTGGTGATCAACGCCGTAGGCAAGATTCATGTGGATGTACGCCAGGTCAACCAGCAGACGGTGAGCGAATCCATCGATGCCATGGTCAAGGCCGATCCGAAGCTGGCCTGGCTCAAGCAGGTCGAAGCACAAGGTGGTGTGGACTGGCGTCAGGTCAAAGAGATCCACGATTCGTTCAAGTACAGCAATTCTGGATTGGGGCCTGCTGCCCAACTGGCGATCGCAATCGTGATGGCAGCAGTTGTAGGGCCGGCCGCAGCGGCTTGGGCGAATGGTGGGATCACAGGCGCTGTAGTGGGGGCGGTCGCAACAGGGGCATCTACCAATGCCTCGGTGAGCGTCATCAACAACCGGGGCAACCTTGGGGCGGTAGTCAAGGACGTGACGTCGTCCGATGCGATGAAAGGTTATGTCATCTCAGGCGTGACAGCCGGACTGACAGCAGCCTATTTCGACGGTTGGACTGGAACGAAAACCGACATCGCCACAGGCAAAGTCATTGGTCCGAAACTCTACACCCTGAAAGGCGTAGGCCAGTTCGCGGCCAACCAAACGCTGCAGAACGGCACATCCATGTTGTTGAGCAAGGCGCTCGGACAGGGAGGGAGTGCCAGTGAAGCGCTCAAGGGGGCGCTGTTCAATACGCTGGCCGCTGCCAGTTTCAACGCAGTTGGTGATTACACCCATAAATGGGGTATCGAGAACGGCAGCCTGCCCAAGATTGCCATTCACGCAATGGTCGGTGGCCTGCTGTCGAAAGCGACGGGTGGGGACTTCAAGACTGGCGCCTTGGCGGCCGGCGCAAACGAGGCGCTGGTGGTAGAGCTCGACAAGCTGGCGGGTGGCAACGAGAGCTTGCTGACCATGAGCTCGCAGATCGTTGGCGTGTTGGCAGCGGCGAGCCAGGAAGATGCCAATGCCGCCTCGCTGAACAAAGCGGCATGGGTTGCGAAGAATGGCACTCAGTACAACTTCCTGGGCGACCATTCGGCGAAACAGCGGGACGAGGCGCGAGATAGTTTCCGCAAGGACGGTGGGCTGAAAGCAGCGCGTGAGTTGGTCAAGCTGGAAGGCGCGGATCAGCGAAGCGACAAACTGTTGGAAGCCTACAAGCGTGACCCATCGTCGCTTACGCAGGATGACATGGCTGAGCTTACGGCATACCTGCAAGTTTATGCCTTCGAGAGATTGGATGCCGTCAGGAAGCAGGATGTCAGCAAAGGCTTGGATGCCAACCATAGCCTGGCGGTCACCCGGGCAAGCGTTGCCAGCTTGCTTGGTGGTGAGCAGACCTTGGGATATGGCTACCCTTATGCAGGTACCAGCCAAGACAAGATTGCTTGGGCAGATGCTCAGCGCGGTCAAATGGGATTGCTTGAAAGTCTGGCCTGGACTCGCGACCGCAGTGCCAACGAACAGACCTATCTGGATGCCAAGGGAAAGCTGCGCATAGGGGACGAACAGCAAGGGTTGGCCAATCTCGGCGATCCGGCTATCTACTTCCTGACGGGGTCTATCGGCAGCACGATCAGGGCTGTTGCTGCGACCAACGGGGCTTTGCAGTTTACTCAGGGAGCCAAGCAGGCCGTTGAGGGGGATGGGTGGAATGCCGCTGGTAATATTGTTTTGGGTGCGCTTGGGGTTGGTGCTTTAGGCGCTTCAGGGAAAATCGGTGCCACTTCAGCCCTGTCTGGCGATCTTCGTGCGGGTAGCGATCTGGCTGGTACTATACGTAACGTCAATCCAGGCTTTCCTACTACGGGTCGTACACATAATTGTGTCAATTGTGCAATAGCCACTGATGCGACGCTTTCTGGGTTCCCTGCTTCCGCATTGCCTGTAAACCATACTCGGGGTGTACCGCTATCTGTGTTGGAGAAGCATTTTGATGCGAAGTTTACTGGAGTGATGAAACCACAAGCAGTTGAACTGGAGATGATCAGGGCAGGGAACGGTGCTCAAGGCATACTATTCGGAACATATGCTGGCGAGCCGGTTGGGCACGTGTTTAACGTGGTTAATCAGAAGGGTGTTGTTAGGTATCTGGATGGACAAACTGGGAAGCCGGCAAGGCTTGAGGATTTTAGTTCGCTTCGGATTTTGAGGACGAAGTAATTGATTGATTATGATATGGCCTTGGCGCGGGCGTTGAAGTATTTGTCTGAGTTTGAGGTGCCTGTAGAAATAATTTCTCAGGGTGAGTTTTCTGAAGGGTGGTATTTTTGCTACCAATCTGTAGAGTTTTTAAAAACTGGTGAGTTTTCAGATCAGCTAGTTGGAAATGGTCCTGTGGTCGTAGATAGGTTCTCTGGTAAGCTTCATGTGATGGGAACTCATAAGCCGCTTCGATTGCAACTGGAGGATTACGTTGCGACTAAGGGGCGCTATAGCTAAAAAGGAGAGAAAAGGGGACAGATTTGTGTGGAAAAGGGGACAGATTTGAATGGCACTTACTTAACATGCTTCGGATGCCCATACTTTCTGATCTCAGCCCTTGCTGATCGACGCGGCTTGGTCAGCAAGGGGTAGGCCTGAGGCCTTCGTTTTATGGCCCGAGGCTCGACACGACCAGGCCGGTTGCCCACACGCCTTTGAGCAATCAACATCAGCAAATCTGCCAACCGATCCTCTCCATCAGGGAAAAGGGCAGGAAAAGGGGACAGATTTATTTTTCCTACTCTAATTTCGATTCCTGGCGGCGAACGGATCTAGCCTTCATGTAGGTAGGGCGAGATTAGAGCAGGGAAAATAAATCTGTCCCCTTTTTTTGCTGGTATGTGTTCTGGGTGCACGGTTACAAGTAAAAGTTTTGCGGAGAATAATTCATCTTTCAATGTTAAGTTCTTTGAGGGCAGTTCTGGAGTGAATCCATGAATAATAAAGATTTCTTAGCCGATTTGTTCAGAGATGAGCAGAGTGCTGTCAATTGTGTTGGTTATAGTGAGCGCGAGCTGGATAAGATTTCTCGTTTGTACGATATTCGCATAGAGGGGCAACTTAAGTTGTTCTTGAGCGGGATGGGAAAATGCGACGGGGGGTTAATCGGAGACTCTCAGGTTCAGTTGTATCGCACCTCTTGGATGGTGGGGAGCATTTGCTTTTTCAGGTTGACTTCTTCTCGCAAATGCAGGAGGCAGGTCACTACGGTTTCTTGAAAAAGCCTTTTGTTTTTTCGCTTGTATCCGAGACGCAGTACTACTTTCTCCAGACCTCGTTAAGTGATGCTGTCTATCACTATGATTCGAATACTGATGTTGTGACAGAGGCAGGTGTTGATCTGTTAGATTTTTTGAAACTTTTGGCTGCTGAGAGCAAAGGTGCTCTTAAGGTTTTAGTTTGTGGTGATTTGTTGAGAATTATGTGAGTAGAGTGAAGGCGGAAATGAGTATGGGAAGGGAAAAGGAGGCGGTCTTTTTTTCTTGAGAAAAAGGGAGCGAGAAAAACAGAAAAAGCAGAGTAGAAAAAGGGGGCAGATCTATTTTTCCTATTCTAATATCGGCGCTTGTGGGGTCGAAGGGGTCGAGCAGTCATGTCATTCTCCTGATACATCAGTCGTCAAAGGAAAAGAAGGAAAAGGGGACAGATTTATTTTCCCTACCGCTGACACCTCAGGTTAAAGGAATGATTGAAAACCTTGTCAGCAATGGAAAGAGATTTGATGTCCAGAACGGTATTCCTGGGCTGCATGCCGAGGTCAGAGCGGTGAATAGCGCGCTTACTCGGTACCCCAAGGTATCAATTGATGATGTGAAAGTGGCCACCTACAAGCTGGCACCGAAGCAGGGTCAAGGGGATAAATTCGAGGCGTGCTCGAACTGTAGCGGTGTACTGAAGGATGCCGATGTGATTAGCGGAAGGAAGCACTGATGATTATCAAAAGAAATGCGATAAGCAACCAGGGCGGATTGTGGACTTTTCGGGGCGTGCCCTACACCGGGGGCGCGTTGGAACTCTCGAATGGTCATGTGGTTGGGGGAGGTATGTATGACGATGGCCGCTATGTTGATGTCTACCGTAGCGAGTTTATTGTTGGGGAGGTGCGTAATAGTATCGAAATGGAGCGAGACTATACGGGGGAGCAGTTTTATTGGGGAGATAGTGTCTACAATGGATTTTCCTATGAGTTCAGTGGAGATGTATGTGTCAGCGAGCGCTTGTATGAATATGGCTGGGTGATAGAGGAAGTAACATATTTCCCAGATGGGCAGTTGCGTACTGTCGAGATCGGGGAGGATGTTCCGCAGAGTTATGAGTGGTTCGAAGGCGGTGGACTGGAAGCGATGACGGTTCACCAGAATAATATTTTCATGTTTTCCTTGAAATTTTCTTTGGAAGGTCTGAAGCGGTTGACTCTGTTGGGTGACTACTTTTCTAAGCTACCGCAAGTGATCGGGTGCATAAGGTTTCCTGTGTTGCGTGATAAAGCGGAGCTCTCCTCTCTTAAGTGTGCGGCCCGGGTTTCACTCATTGGAGATGGTATTGACAAGGCTGTGGTTGATTACATTTTTATGGGCGACAATGAGCGCTGTATCAGAGAGTTAGAGCTGGATGGTGTCAATGGGACATCGGAAATTCTGCAGTGTTTGAAAAATTATCAGCAGTTGAGTGTATTGAAAGTTGTGGCTGCTAAGGATTGCGTTGACTGGTGGCGTGAAGGGTGCGTCCAGTTTCAGGTGCTTCGTCCCGAATGTGACGTATATTTAAATAATCGGAAGGTTAGTTTGGAGGGGTAATGGGGTGTTTGTTCTGTTCGTAGAATTGCCTTCCATATCGGTCTGCAAATCGGGTCGTTTCTGGTAGTCGATAGTTGCGTGTTGCATTCAATACCCAGTGACAGGCAGTTTCAAGGGAGATTCGGTGGCCGATTGAAACGAACACAGGTTTTACATGTTTTTGAGTCCTGAGCGCGGCTCCGATTAGTTCGTCGCCGTCGAACAGGCCTGATTGGCATCCCCTTTCATCAAGGGGAGGTGCGTATTCACCGATGAAGCGACTTTTGCCGCATCCAATAGTGGGTATGTCATAAAGTACCCCCAAGTGCGATGCCAAGCCAAACCGACGAGGGTGAGCTATACCTTGCCCGTCGCAGATGATCAGGTCAGGTCGGTGGGTTATAGTTGATAAGAGCTTCACGATTGAAGGCAGCTCTCTAAACGAAAAAAGACCAGGAATATAGGGAAACGAAGTCGTACCCGACCATGCATGCTCTTCGATGATTTCCAGGCTTTCTGCGTCAACCACAACAATGGAGGCGATCAGTGTATCGTTCTCTTTGTGGTAGGCGACATCAATGCCTGCGATACTAGAGATCGACCCAAGATGATCTTGCTTGACCACTAGTTTAGATAGTCGTATCTGTAGATCTATGGCTTCGCTTGGGGTTATATCCCAAGGGTGTTGTATGACTGGCTGCATGTGGACTGTTCTCGCTAAATCAAGCTGGTGAGATTGTTGTCAACGAACCGTCAGATTATGCCATTTAAGAGCCAAATGACTAGCTGATTTTACTATCGATCTGGGGCATGGAAAGCATGAAAGGGACTGAAAAATGGACAGATCTAGTTTGCCTGCTGTGAGCGGAAAAGGGGACAGATTTATTTTTACTACTCTAATTTCGGTTCCTGGCGGCGAACGGACCTAGCCTTCATGTAGATAGGGCGAGATTAGAGCAGGGAAAATAAACCTGTCCCCTTTTTGGAGTGGGTATAAAAAGATTATTTCTAAGGATGGTACGGTTACGGTGTTGACAAATGGTAGTAAGACGTATCGTTTTTACCCATCTGCGACTTCTACCGGTCAATCTTCGGCTTCCTTGACGGTTGAGGGTGGGAAGAAGCTGATCACTAAAAATACGGTTTAGTGGAGAGTGATGATGAATGTTTCGGCTGTGGCGTCGGACAAATTAAAAAATATGATTAATAACGTAGCAGATTATTTGAATTTTGAACTTGATCTTCCGTCTAATGTTTTTTTAGGTGAAGACTGGGGGGTTTGGTTTTTTGAACGGCCTTTGCTCAGTTTTGTTGATCTGTTCTCAGGTGTTGTAAAAAATAGCGTTTATAGCTTTTCCTCTGATGTGTTTATCAAGTTTTCAGGGGTGGAGGTTGTTGAGGGGTCATGCTATTTAATTTGTCAAGATGCCTGTGGTGCTGCGCTGTCGTCGAGCCGCCAGTCTGAGGATATTTTACAGAATAGCTTAGGTTATCCGATCTATTTTTTTAATTCGAAATTCGATTGGATAGCTGTTGAAAGTGCATATGAAGAATACGGTGTTATTGGTTTGAGAGGTTCGGATGTTAAAGGCTGCTTTGTTAATTTTCTGAGAGAGAATTTTATTTCGCAATCAGAGATGGCTTTGATTGCGGCCGGAAAATCGGCTGGTAGTAAGTCGGCTCGAAGTTTTATTTCCGCGTATGAAACTAAATAGGAAAAGGGGGCAGATTTATTTTTCCTACTCTAATTTCGGTTCCTGGCGGCGAACGGACCTAGCCTTCATGTAGGTAGGGCGAGATTAGAGCAGGGAAAATAAATCTGTCCCCTTTTTGGTCGTCCCCTTTTTGGTCAAGACTAAAGTGGCGCTGGAACAGAAAAGAAGGTTGCCAAAATGAATGAGTTTTCGAGCATTGATCGCCTCAGAGGGTTATTTGCTGAGATTGCTAAAGATAAAATTGAATGTCTTGAAGCGGATGGATTGCGGATAGATCATGGCGAAGACCTTTTTCTGCAAGTCGCAAAATACGGATCTCTATTGAGAGACTCTATTAGAAGACTTGAGGAAAGTGGTGTGGATGAGTTGGCGGTACAGTCTGCGTTGATTCATGTTCGGTTACATGCTATGAGCTTGTGTAGCTTTTTTGACGATATTGCTGAAGACGCAGAGCGGCTGTTGATTGAGGCCAAATGGCCAGATATACCAGAAGATTATATCACTCCGTTATGATCGGGCAAAAAGTGGAAAAGGGGACAGATTTATTTTTACTACTCTAATTTCGGATCTTGGAGGCGAACGGACCTTGCCATCATGTAGCTAGGGCGAGATTAGAGTAGTACTTTACTCAGGATGTTTTCTCTGAATTCGTGGAAGTATATTCCTGTTTGCAGGCTGAAGGATTTTCTCAATTGAATGAAGATGGGGTGATGATGTTGGTAGATGCCAGAGAGGTCATAGACTGCTTGGATGAGTTTGGATTGGTTAGCTTGGCGCAATAAAAATGCATGTGCTGTTCGGGAAGGACCGTTTTTCCATTTTGATTCCGGTGTCGATGAGGACGAAGGGGCGAGCAGTAATTAATGGCAGGTAGAATTAGTGGCGGAAAAGGGCGGAAAAGGGGACAGATCTATTTTTCCTACTCTAATTTCGGCCCTTGTGGGGTCGAAGGAGTCGAGCAGTCATGTCATTCTCCTGATTCATCAGTCGTCAAGGTGATCCAAGGAGGATGCCGTCATGCCTAGAGGTGGACGAGTACTGCTACCACACTGCCCGCATCATATTGTCCATCGGGGTCACAATCGACAGGTTGTGTTTGCGCAAGACACGGACTTTCAACGCTACTTAGCCGATCTCCGAGAGTTGAAGGATGCCTTTGGAGTGAAAGTCTATGCGTACTGCTTGATGACCAACCATGTGCATATATTGTTGGTTCCTGATGATGCTTGCGCAGGCCTTAGCCAGCTGATGAAGACGCTGGCGGCGCGAGCGACGCGCTATCGTAATCGACTAGAGGGTCGTTCCGGTACATTGTGGGAAAGTCGTTTTAAGTCCAGCATTGTGCAGTCTGACACCTACCTGTTGGCTTGTTGCCGCTACATCGAATTGAATCCAATCCGGGCGCGGATGGCAGTTGAGGCTGGTGATTATCCTTGGTCGAGTTATTCGATCAGGATGGGGGCTGCGAAACGACAGAATTGGCTTGATGATAATCCATTGTTTGAAGCATTGGGCGAAACTGAAGAACTCCGGCGCAAGCGCTACGCCGAGTTTGTGAGGCAGGCGATATCGGACGAAGAGCTTAGCCTGATTCGAGACGCTATTCAGCGAGGACAATTGACGGGTAGTAGCCGGTTCGTGGACGAGATCGCGCAGATCACTGGAAAACGTATTGAGCGAAGGAAGCAGGGCAGGCCAAAATTAGAGTAGAGAAAATAAATCTGTCCCCTTTTTTCTATGTCCCCTTTTTTCTAGTCCCCTTTTTTCTATGCGGAATATAGGTAGTTTATAGGCTGCTGGCAGTGGAGGGGAAAGAGCGTAGACATGGGCCTGTTTCATTTTTAACCGCACTTTTTCACATTGGCGCACGAACATGAAAATAATCAAATCCTTCGCGAAATTGACAGGGCTTAAAAGGTTTGCGGCTTGGCGAGCCGGCTGGCAGGAACCAGCGTCTGTTGACCTGTTTTCCTATATTGAAGATGTCGTCAGCCCAGAGGACAGTTTGATTTTTTGCAAATGGCTGTTCCCGGATTTCGTCGTGTTCGAGGATTCGGTGATACTGGAAATGAAATTTGACGAGCCCGCATTTCGTGTGTGGCTTGATCATTTTTCAGGCGATAAAGCCGGTGTCGAGAGGATGCTGAATCACACCCATCTGTACGATGTGTTTTCAGGGTGTGGATCTGCGGTGGACGAGGTGGTTTTCGAGCAACTGTCCAATGTGCTGGCTATGTCCTGGCGAATGGTGTTGAAGGCGCAATTTCCTGATAGGAGCTTCCACGTGGAGGCTATTAACTCTGATCAGGAGTATGGCCCGGTGGTCACGTTCCATGAAGTGCGTGCGACCGTCTCCATGTCGATGACCTCTGGATAGTGCCCCTGCCACGAATACGATCTTTGCTCCACGTCCTGAGACTGCAGATTGACGTCAAGATGATGTCAAATTAATATCGCCTCGCTCTGCCCACCCACCGTAAATGACTACCCTTTTCGTACGCAAGGAAGCCCCCTGTGATCAAGACCCTGTTCAAAGCTGCCGCCGTTCTCTCAGTCGCCCTGTTGTACGGCTGCGCCTCCACCCCTTCGGCAGACAAGATGCAGGCGGAAGTCGCCAACTACGCGCTGCCCAAGGCTGCGGTGGCCGACAAGGCTTTGGTCTATGTGGTCCGCCCCAGCAATGCCGGGATGATGGTGCGTTTCAACGTCTTCCTCGATGACAAGGAAGCCGATTCGGAAATGGGCTACAACCGCGGCAACCAGTACATCTATTTCTACGTGACACCGGGCACTCACGTGATCAGTTCCAAAGCCGAGAACTGGGCCGACATGACCGTGAATGCGAAGGCCGGCGAGGTCATCTACCTCAAGCAGGAAGTCGAGATCGGCGTGGTCATGGCGCGTAACAGCCTCAAGGTGCTGAGCGACCTCGAAGGCCGCTACCTGGTCAAGGACGCGGCGCTGGGCACCATCGCCAAAGAGAGCAAGTAAGCGCTGCCGATCCGTGTGGTGATCGGCATGAACAACAAGGGCGACCCTCGGGTCGCCCTTGTTGTTCATGCCGTGGAAAAAGGTAGAAGAAGGAGCGCGCTCCCAGCAACGCCAACTGCTCAGTTCAACCAGCTCAACGCCGGCCCCTGCGGCACGATCCGGGTCGGGTTGATGTGGTTGTGCGAGTAGTAGTAATGCAGCTTGATATGCGCCATGTCGATGGTGCGGTAGATCGCCGGGATCTGCGTCAGGCGCACCAGGTACTGGTACAGCGCCGGGTACTCGGCCAGGGTCTTGTGGTTGGCCTTGAAGTGCACGTAGTACACCGCCTCGTAGCGGATCAGCGTGGGCAGCAGGAACAGGTCCGACAGGCTCAGCTTGCCGCCCACCAGGTACGGCTGCTTGCGCAGCCGGTGCTCGAGGGTGTCCATGGCCGCGAAGAACTGTTTGTAGGCCTCGTCGTAGCTCGCCTGGTCCGGGGCGAAGCCCATGTGGTAGACCATGCGGTTGATGTTGGTGTGCAGCCACTGGTTGAGCTCGACGATGTCACAGCTGGAGCGGTCGGGCACCAGGTCGATCGGGGTCTTGGCCAGGGGCAGCAGGCGGGTGGCCATCTGCAGTGCCAGCTCGGCCGAATCGTTGTGCACGATGCGGTTCTGCTGGCGGTCCCAGAGCACCGGCACCGACTGGTTGCCGGCAAAGCCGGGGCGCGAACGCTCGTACAGGCTCGACAGCAGGGTGACGTCCTTGTGCAGCGGGTCCTGGTCGTGCTCGTCGAACTCCCAGCCCTGGTCGTGGGGGGGGGGGGCCCCCCCACCGAGGTGACGTCCAGTGCATCTTCCAGGCCCAGCAGGCTCTGCACCAGGTGCACCCGGTGCGAGAACGGGCAGGCGTGGGAGATGTACAGGTGGTAGCGGTTGGGCTCGGCCACCAGTTCGCTGAGGAACAGCTCCTGGACCGACGGGTTGTCTTGGCTGCGGGTCATCTTACCTCCCTACTGCGGTGGCCAGGCTTGGGCATGGGCGCTCGCCGAGGGCGGCGATGCTGTGCTGGATCTTCAGGTTGGCGGCGGCCAGGCCCGCGGCCAGGCTCTCTTCGCCCATACCCAGGCCTTCGGCGTAGATGAACTCGACGCTGTTCAGGCCGACGAAGCCCAGGGTCTGCGACAGCCAGCCGGCCAGGGTGTCGGTGCCCTGGCTGTAGACGCCGCCGCTGGCGTTGAGCACGTGCACCGGCTTGTCGTCGAGCAGCCCGACCGGGGCGCCGTCGACATAGGTGAAGGTGACGCCGCCGCGCACGATGTAGTCGACCCAGGTGTGCAGGATGGATGGTGCGCCGAAGTTGTAGCGCGGCAGGCCGATCACCACGCGGTCGGCTTCCTGGATTTCTTCGATCAGCTCGTTGGACAGCTTCAGCGCCGCAGCCGCCTCGATGCTGCTGGCGTCGCCGCCGAACAGGGCGTCCATGGTCACCGCATTGAGGTGCGGGATGGGCTGGGTGTGCAGGTCGCGCACCGCCACCGAAGCTTCGGGGTTGACCTCTTTGAGCTGCTTGAGGAAGTTGTCCACCAGTTGGCCGGAGAAGCCGCCGTCGGACTTGATCGAGGAGCGGATGACCAGGACCTTGTGATTCATTGCGCGAATCCTTTCTGTGATGTGTGTGATAGCCAGTCTTGAGCAATCGGGCGGGAGTGAAAAGCGCAGATAATCAGGGTATTACCCTTAAGGTTGTCATGTATCGCCAGGGGCTCTGGGCTGGAACGAGCGCGGGGGAAGCCTGCTCCCACAAATCGCGTGGGAGCGGGCTTGCCCCGCGATGAACGTGATGGGTGATTACGCCCTTACCACTCGCGCTTGAGCCTGAACTTGCTCAACTGCGCGCTGGCGATGCGGGTCTGGCTGCCGTCGGCGTTGACCCGCCAGGCCTCGGCCTGGGTGAACATCAGATTGCGACCGTCGCGGATCACCTTGGCATGGAACAACACCTCGGTATCGCGCGGCGTGGCCGACAGCAGCAGGGTGTTGAAACTGTTGGTCAGGGCGTACTCGTCCGGCCCCAGCAGGGGCAGGGTGGCGAGCATGCTGGTGACGTCGAGCATCGAGTAGATCACCCCGCCGTGCAGGGTCTGGCTCAGGTTGTCGATGGCATCGGTAACGGTCAGCCGGCAGGTGCACTGGCCGGGGGACTGTTCCAGCATTTTCAGCCCGCAGTAGCGCTGGTAGGCGTGTTCGAGCAGCGCGCGCGAGTGCGCGGCGGCGTGGTCGCTGATGGTGCTCATGGTGTGATCCTTCACAGGTGCCGGGCAATGATTTCCAGCATGATTTCGTGGGTGCCGCCGCCGATGGCCAGCAGGCGGGCGTCGCGGTGGATGCGTTCGACCAGCGAGGGCTCGACGCAGCCGTGGGCGCCATGCAGCTGCACGGCGTCGCGGGCCAGGGTTTCCAAAGTCTGCACGGCGCTGTTCTTGGCGATGGCGACCTGGTGCGCGTCCAGGGTGCCTTCGGCCTGGCGGGCCACGCAGGTGTCGACGAACTGGCGGCTGACCGTCAGCTGCGCGTAGTGCTCGGCCAGGCGCTGGCGGATCACCGACTTGTCGAACAGCGGCTTGCCGCCGACCTGGCGGCTCTTGCACCAGTCGATGGCGGCCTGCAGGGCCATGTCGGCGCTGGTGATGGCCATCACCGCCAGGTTCAGCCGCTCCTGCTGCAGGCTGGCTTGCAGCAGGCGGCCGACGCCGCCCTTGCCGGTCAGGCGCAGCGCTGGCACGTCCACAAGCTCCAGGTCGGCCAGCGGCAGGCAGCGCCAGCCCAGGGCCTGGCGCGGGGTGTGACGGATGCCGGCGGCGGAGCCTTCGACCAGGAACAGCGCCAGGCCGTCCTCGCAGTGGCCGACCATCAGCAGCCAATCGGCACGGGTGGCGTTGCAGATGAACGCCTTGTGCCCGTTCAACCGGTAGCCGTCGGCCTGGCGTGTGGCGCGGCACTCCAGGGCACGCAGGTCGGAGCCGGCCTGGCGCTCGGTGATCGCCAGGGCGATGCTCTGGCGGCCGTCGAGCACCGCCGGCACCAGGTCGTGGACGATCGGGTGGCCGGTGGCCTGCACTGCCTTGAGGCTGACGAAGTGCGAGCCCAGGCCCATGGTGATGCCCTGGGCGCCGCTGCGGGTCAGCTCCTCGATAAGCACCGCCACGGCCCGCGGGTCGTCCGGCAACTGGCGGTGGTCGTGGCCCAGGCCGAGCAGGCCGGCGGCGCCGGCCTCGCGGTTGAGCGTGGCCGGGTAGGCGCCGAGCTGCTCCCAGGCCGCCACGTTCGGCGTGATGCGCTCGCTGACGAAGGCCTGCAGGTGCTGGCGGTATGCGTCGGTCATGGCGATCTCCTCAGAACACCGTGGTCAGGGCCAGGTCGTGGAAGCGCTCGACGATCGGCCGGATCCGCGACGAGGTCATGGCACTGTCTTCCTCGAAGTAGTACAGGTCGGTCATGTCGCGCATCACTTCCAGCATCACCCGCGAACGCTCGGCGGCGCGGATCTCGTAGCGCTGCAGGGCACTGTCGAGGCGCTCGTCGCAGCAGCCGACCAGGGCCTGGGCGAGCATGAAGGCGTTCTCCAGGCCCAGGGTCAGGCCGTAGCCGAGGGTCGGCAGCATGGCGTGGATGCTGTCGCCGAGCATCACCACGCGGCCGTTCTGCCAGCAGCCGGCGCCGGTCAGGGCCATCATCTTGTGGGTGAGGATCTGCTCGTGCTCGGTGGCTTCCATCATCCGCACCACATCCGGCGGCAGGTCGGCGAACAGCCGCACCAGGCCGTCGCGGTCGAGCAGCGGCTGGTTGCGGTGCTGGTAGGCGGCGAACCAGTAGCGGTACGGGCGGTCGGCCGCCAGCGGGTAGGTGACCACCCGCGAGAACTCCGAGGCGAAGATCTGGCAACGGTCGGGCAGCAGCAGCGGCGAGTCGAACTCGACCATGCCGCGGCTGGCCACCAGGCCCGTGTCATAGGGCGTCAGCCCCGGCTCCAGGCACTGGCGCACGGTGGAGCCGACGCCGTCGCTGCCGATCACCAGGTCGAAGTCTTCCTGCTCGCCGTTGCTGAAGGTGACCCGCGCCTGTTCGCCGACCTTCTCCACCTTCTCGCAACCCATCTGGTAGCGGATCTGCCCCGGCGCCAGGCGTTCGCGCAGCAGGCCGAACAGCTCGGGGCGTGGGAACATCACCGCCGGCGCCGGGATCCCCAGGCCGTCCGGGCGTACCGGCTGGCTGTGGATCAGGCGACCGTCGCGGCCATGGGTGTCGAGGAACTCGATGGCCTTGCCGCGGCCGATGAAGCTGGTGTCGTTGAACAGGAAGCGCAGCACCTGCACGCCCTGGGGCCAGACGTAGATGCCGGTGCCCGAGTCGCGCGGGCCATGGGCCCGCTCGTACACCGTGGCCTCGAGGCCGAAGCGCTTGAGAATCAGGGCGCAGGCCAGGCCATTGAGGCCGGCGCCGATGATCGCGATCTTCATGCGGCCACCTCGCTCAAGGTGTTCCAGCTCTGGCCGCTCATGCGGTAGCGGCGCTGCAGCAGGCACAGGCTGGTCAGCTCCATCAGCATCGGGTCGAGCAGGCCTTGTTCCTGGGCGCTGAGGGTCGGCAGTTGCTTGAGCAGGCTGCGTACCTTGGCCGCGTCGAAGAACGGCAGCGCGTCCAGGTCACGGCTGTGCAGGGTGTCCTGCACCAGTTGCCACAGGCGGCCTTGCTGCTGCAGGGTGGCCGGCGGCGCGCGGAAGTAGTGCTTCTTGCGCTCGTACAGGGCCTTGGGCAGGTAAGGGCGCATGGCTTCGCGGAACACGTACTTCTCGGTGGCGCCGCGCACCTTCATCCACACCGGCAGCTGGCAGGCCAGTTCGACCACGTGGTGGTCGAGCAGCGGCACGCGGCCTTCGATGCTGTTGGCCATTTCCATGCGATCGCCCAGGGTGGTGAGGACGAAGTTCGGCAGGTACGACTTGGCCCACAGGTACATGGAGTTGTGCACCGGGTCGCGGTCGGCGAGCTTGCCGTGGTCGAGGCGGTCGAAGAACTGGCGGTACGGGTCGACGCCGGTGAAGTGGTCGCGGAAGTCGCCGCGGTACAGGCTCTCCAGGGCCTTGAACCAGCCGGCCTGGTTGTCCAGCCACGACACGCCGTGCTTGAGCTGGTCGACCATCCAGTGGATGTCGTGGGGCATGTGCGCGTTGGTGTAGCCCTGCTCGTTGGCCTGGATGCGCTGGCGCAGCAGGTCGATGACTTTCGGGTCTTGTTGTTCGTTGTTGTACAGCAGCATGTCGCGGCGGAAGTGCGGGTAGCCGGCGAACACTTCGTCGGCGCCTTCGCCGGTCAGCACCACCTTCAGGCCGGCCTTGCGCACTTCCTTGCTGAGGATGTACTTGGCCACGCCGTGGGCGTTGAAGAACGGCGTCTCGTTGTGCCATACCGCCTGCTCGAAGTTATCCGCCAGGTCGTCCTGGGTGATCTCGATGGTGTGGAAGCGCGCGCCGTTGTGCTCGGCGGCCATGCGCGCAAAACGGTTCTCGTCGTAGTCGTCCATGTCGGTGAACGACAGGTTGAAGGCATCCAGCGGCTCGCCCTTGAGGGCGGTGGCCATGCCCAGCATCGCCGAGGAGTCGATGCCACCGCTCAGGTACACGCCCATCGGCACGTCGGCGCGCAGGCGCAGGCGCACGGCTTCTTCGATGGAGGCACGCACGGCCTCGATCATGCCGGCCTCGTCGCTCGGCGCCGGGGTGTCGCGGCGGGCGAACTCCATGTCCCAGTAACGGCCGCTGTGCAGGCCGCCGTGGTCGACCATCACCCAGCAGCCCGGCTGCACGCTGCGCACGCCTTCGAACAGGGTGTGGTCGCGCAGGTAGAAGGCGCGGCTGGCATAGGCGTTCTCGTCCCAGGTCGGGTTGACGCCGGCGGCCAGCAGGGCCTTGATCTCGGAGGCGAAGTACCAGTTGCCTTCGTGCTGGGTGTAGAACAGCGGCTTGATGCCCAGGCGGTCGCGCACCGCTAGCATCAGGCGGCGACGACGGTCGAACAGGACCATGGCGAACTCGCCGCGCAACTCCTTGAGCCCGGCCATGCCGGAGCGGCGGTACAGGTGCAGGGCGATCTCGCTGTCCGAGGCGGTCTTGAAGATCGCGCCTTCGGCCTGCAGCTCGGCGCGGATGCGCTCGTGGTCGTAGAACTCGCCGTTGACGATCACCGCCAGGTCGCCTTCGTCGGCGACGATCGGCTGCATGCCGTTGTCCAGGCCGATGATGCTCAGGCGGGTATGGCCAAGCACGGCGCGCTCGCCCGGGTCACGCCACAGGCTGTGCTCGTCCGGGCCGCGGTGGTTGATGGCGGCCAGGGCGTCGAGGATCGACTGGTCGCTGATGCTGTTGCGTTTGGACTGGTAGACACCGATGAAACCACACATGGCAAAATCCTTTTCTCATAGGTCGGGCGTCGTCGGCGACGCCGGAACGGCGCGGGCTTCGTGGTCCGCGCACCCAGGGTTCATTGCGCCCAGTCGGGGCGGCTGCGTTCGAAGAAGGCGGCAAGACCGTGCTGGCCCTCGCTGGAGGTGCGCAGGCGGGCGATCAGCTGCAGGTTGCAACCCTGCTCGTCGAGCAGGTGGTCGCGGCCTGCCAGGCGCGCCAGCATCTGCTTGATCTCGCGACTGGCCTGGGGGCCGGTCTGCAGCAGGGTGGCCAGCCAGCGGTCGCGGGCCTGCTCCAGCTCGGCGGCGGGCACCAGGCGGTGGACCAGCTGCAGGCGCAGCGCGTCCTCGGTGCCGAACACCTCGGCCGAGAGCATGTAGCGCCGTGCCTGGCGCACGCCCATGGCGCGCACCACGTAGGGGCTGATCAAGGCCGGGGCCAGGCCCAGGCGCGCCTCGCTGAAGCAGAACCGCGCATCCTCGGCGGCCAGCACATGGTCGGCGCAGCACAAGAGGCCCAAGGCCCCGCCGAACACCGCGCCGCGGGCCAGCATCAGCACCGGCACCGGGAAGTCGTCCAGGCGCTGCAGGACGTTGGCCAGCAGGCTGGCGTCCTCCAGGTTGCGCGCATGGTCGAACTCGCGGCTGCGGCGCATCCACTCCAGGTCCGCTCCGGTGCACAGGTGCTCGCCGGCGCCGTCGAGCACCAGGGCGCGCAGCCCGGGGTGCTCGACGAGGGCCTGCAACTGCTCGTGCAAGGCCCCGAGCAGGGCCTCGTCGAGGGCGTTGCCGGCATGCGGACGGTTCAGGGTCAGGCAGGCGACCGCAGGTTGCGGCCAGCTCAGCAGCACGTCGCTCATGGTCGTCAGCTCGCCATCTTCAGGGACAGGGCGGTGCTCTCGTACTGACGGCGGTAGCCCTCGCAACCGCCGTAGCGGAACGCGCCGCCGGTGACATATGGCGTGCTGTAGTCGGCCACGGCCGGGTGGTTGTCGCCGTAGAACCAGGCGCTGTACTGCTCATGGCCCAGGCGGGTGCGGCTGGCCAGCATGCGCGCATGCGCCTTGCGCCGCGAATGGGCCTGGTAGCCCGGCACCACGGTGGCGCTGAAGAACTCGCCGACGCTGCCCGAACCGTAGCTGAACAGGCCGATGTTGCGCCCGGTCAGGTCCTCGTCGCTATTGTCCAGCAGCGACAGCAGGGCGATGTACAGCGAGGCGGTGTAGCAGTTGCCGATGGCCTTGCCGTACAGCTGGCTGGTGGCGTAGGCCTTCTCGCCCAGGGCCTTGGCTGCTTCAGGCTCGATCGCCTCGAACACCGAGAAGGCCTTCTTCGCCATCTTGGTGAACGGCTGGTGGAAGCACAGGAAGCTCATGTCCTCCAGGCCCAGGCCGCCGTCGGCGCGGTAGCTCTGCCAGGCGTTGCGCAGCGACTCCAGGTAGACCTCGATCGACAGCTTGCCGTCGACCAGCGCGGTGCTGCGCAGGTTCGGCCGCCAGAAGTCCGAGACGTCCAGGCTGTAGCGGCCCTGGTGCGGGTGCAGTTCCAGCAGGCGCGGGTTCTCGGCCACGATCATGGCCACGGCGCCGGCGCCCTGGGTGCATTCGCCCTCGGAGTTCTGCTCGTAGCGGGCGATGTCGGTGGCGATCACCAGCACCTTTTCGTGAGGACGCTGGGCGACCAGCGCACGGGCCATCTGCAAGCCGGCGGTGGCGCCGTAGCAGGCCTGCTTGAACTCCACCACGCGGCAGTCGGCGCGCAGGCCGAGCAGGCTGTGGACGAACAGGCCGGCGGCCTTGGACTGGTCGATGCCGCTCTCGGTGGCGAGGATCACCGTGGCGATCGAGGCGCGGGTGGCGTCATCGAGCAGCGGCAGGGCGGCGTTGGCCGCCAGGGTCACGATGTCTTCGTCCGGGGCCGGCACGGCCATGAACTCCTGGCCGATGCCGACCAGGTACTTCTGCGGGTCGATACCGTGCCGTTCGGCAAGTTCTTCCAGTGCGAAAAAGTGTTGCGGTACAGACAGCCCAATATCATCAATGCCGATTTTCATGTGTATGCCCAATTATTTTTCACTGTTGAAAAAATCCCAAAATACACAACCGGTCTTGTTGTTCCGGTGCCAGTCCCTGCTGGCCATTTAATTATTGCGGCTGAAGCTTTTGCCAAAAAAAGCGAATAATTCAGATGGGATTGATGACGCCTGTTCATGGTTTTCCGGGTGCGGAAAGTTTGCATTTTATTTATCGCGCGCAGGCGTGCGCCCCGTGATTCCACGCGGCTTATGCAAAGGGGTGATGAACAGATTGTCGAACAATAGGGCAATTAAAATTTTCAATTGTTTTAATATGAAAATTTTATGGCGGTGTTGTCGCCTGATTGACCTGTTGTTTCGGCTATATATTTATGCCGTATCGCTTGTGCATATCTGCATGGTCGGGACTTCCTTGTCCATTATTCATCCATTAGTGCCAGGCACTGTGCGGGACGTTGTTGTCGCACGAAGCGTGCCTGGGCGAATAGTGACAAAAAGTGCGCGCATCGCGGCACGGTCTTCATGTGTTGGCGGCAGCTGTGGTACAACGCCGCAGGACAAAGGATTCGTCGCCCGGTTTCCGGGCACACAAGGAGGTAGTGGTGTTTTCCAAGATCAGTCTCGATCAGTGGCGCGCGTTCGTCTGCACGGTCGAGTGCGGCGGTTTCCAGCAGGCCGGCGAGCACATGTACAAGTCGCAGTCGGCGATCAGCCATTCGGTCAACCGCATGGAAATGCTCCTGGGCCAGGAGCTATTCATCATCGAAGGGCGCAAGGCCGTGCTCACCTCGCTGGGCAAGGCGCTGTTGCCTCAGGCCAAGCACCTGCTGGGCGCGGCGCAGAAACTCGAGCACCTGGCCAACCAGTACCAGCCCGGGTTGTTCACCGAACAGGCGCTGGCGGTGGATGTGCTGTTCCCCATCGAATTGCTGCAGCAGGCATTGCAGGAGTTTGCCCTTGAGTACAAGGATCACCGTATCCGCCTGTACGAGACGGCGTTGTCCGGGGCTCGCGAGTTGCTCGAGGACGGCAAGGTCGAGCTGGGCATCGCCAGCAGCCTGCCCTCGGGGTATCTGCAGGAGTTCTTGCTGAATGTCTCGTTGATCTGTGTGGTGGGGGCCAGCCACCCGCTCAGCGAGGCGCAGGGCGAGTTGAGCCTGGACGACATGAAGAACCACCGGCAGGTGGTGATCCGCGATTCCGGCACGCGCAATTCGCAGAACAGTGGTTGGCTAGGGACCTCGCAGCGTTGGACGGTGAGCAGCCTGGCGGCGGCCGAGAGCTTCGTCGAGCGGGGGATGGGCTTTGCCTGGCTGCCGGAGCATCGGGTGCAGCAGGGGTTGGCGCAAGGGCGGTTGGTGCGGGTCAACCTGCAGCATCAGCGGGAGCGGGAGGTGCCGATGTACATGGGGTATCCCGAGGAGTACCGGCACAGTCCCGAGGTGCGGTTGCTGGCGCAGATACTGCGGGAGCGGTGCCGGGAGTATCGGCCGGGGTGATGGGGCTTGGGCCAGGTGCTTGGCGTCATTGTCGTAGCGCCTGAGTAATCGAGCGCCGCTGACGCGGCGCATCGCCGGCAAGCCGGCTCCCACCCCGACCGCGCCGCCCTCAAGCCAAGCGCCGTTCCTGTGGGAGCTGGCTTGCCAGCGAAAGGGCTGCGCAGCAGCCCCGGCGATCTGTCGGATCTTTCCGAACCTGAAACCAAATGCTTCAGCCAGCAAAGCTTGGGAACTATCCTACGCGCTTGCCGGAAGCTGCTGCGTTGTCGGGGAAATACCCCACGGATAACTTCACTGGGTCGCCACACCAGGTGACCGGGTGTGAGAACCCGAGGCGTAAATTATCGGCAATCCAGTTATGGCAGCCGTGCCCGGGCAGACTTCGGTCTGGCCGAGTTTCTCTTGCGCCTCGGTTTCTCACCCCGTGCACGGCTGCCACCCTTTGTCCCGTGAGAAAGGCGCCGGAGGGCAGCATTCTTGAACCGCGCAGGAGTGTTGACTATGAAAAAGATCGTCCCAGACCCACCGCGTCTAGCCCCCTTCATCGCTATCCGCCCGACCCTCACCCGCGAAGAAGCCATGACCGCCGCCGTCGAAGTGGCCACGGCTATTTCTGATGTCCTCGATATCTACTTCAAGACCGAACCTGGCGAAACCCAGAACCGCCTGTTCACCGCCAGCGACTACCTTGGCCAGCTTGCCTGTGCCTTGCTCGAACACAAGCCGCAGGTGCAGCCATGACCAACGCACGTACCGCAGGCCGGACCCGTTGCATGGACCTGTTCAAGGTCGAGCCGGGCATTCCCTTCGCGGATGCCTTCAGCGAGTTGTCGGTGCTGCTTGGCTGCATTCGCCACCTCACCTGCGAGGCCGAGATGGAAGGCGACCTGATGGCGGGCAGCGCAGCGCGCATGTTGAGCGCCATGGCCAAGGCGTTGATTGATGATATGGAGTTGGGGATGAATAACAGGACTCGATAAAACGTTGGGGCCGCTGCGCGGCCCCGACGATCCCAATGCTTCACCCGCGCAGATCACTCGGCAGGAAATCCCGCTCCGGCTCGTAATCCAGCTTCAGGTACCCCGCCAATTCGCGCAGGTCCTCCGGGCTCAGGCTGCCAGCCTGCTGCTTGAGCCGCAGGCTGTCGACGATGTACGCATAGCGCGAGACGTTGTAGTCGCGCACCGCGTTGTACAGGTCGCGCTGGGCATCGAGGATATCGACGATGTTGCGGCTGCCCACCTCATAACCCGCCTCGGTCGCCCGCAACGAGCCCTGGCTGGAGATGATGCTCTGGCGCCGCGCGCGCACCTGCTCGACATCGCTGACCACCGCGCGGAAGGCATTGCGCGACCCTTCCAGCACCTCGCGTTCGAGGCTGGTGCGGCCGTACTCGGTGCGTGCCAGCTCATGGGTAGCCTGGCGCACCCGCGCGCTGGTGCCGCCGCCGCTGAACAGCGGCAGCTTCATCTGCACCATCACCGAGCTGTCGCGCTGGTTGCCGGGGCGCTGGCCGAAGTGCGCACTGGAGTCCATCAGGTCGCTGTCACCCTCGGCGTAGCCCATGGCCAGGTTGAAGGTCGGCAGGTGATCGGCCTTGCTGCTGCGCAGGGTCTGGCCGGCCTGGCTGACGGCGGCCTGGCTGGCGCGCAGGCGCAGGTTCTGCGCCATGGCCTGTTCGACCCAGGCCTCGGCGCGCTCGGGCACCGGCGCCTGCACCGGCAGGCTGTGACGGATCCCGGCCAATGCCGGCTGGGCCTGGCCGGTCAGGCGCATCAGTGCCTGGTAGGCGTCCTCGCTGCGGCGCTGGCTGTCGATCAGGTTGGCGCTGGCGCGGTCGAAGCTGGCCTGGGCCGAGAGCATGTCGTTCTGGTCGGACAGGCCGGCGTCGTAGCTCAGCCGGGTCTGTTGCAGCTGGCGGTCGAAGGCGCGCAGCTCGGCCTTGGCGGTGGCCAGGTTGTCCTCGGCCAGCAGGGTGTCGAAGTAGCTGCTGGCGGTGTCGAGGATCAGCTGCTGCTGGAATGCCGAGAAGTCCAGTTCGGCCTGTTCGTTCTCGGACTGCGCGGCCTTGTAGTCGAACCAGCGGCTGAGGTCGAACAACGGCTGGTCGAGGCTCAGGCGGTACAGGCTGCCGCTGCGTTGCTCGACCTGGCGGCGGTCGCTGCGCACGTCGCCGGCCTCGGCATCCAGGGCCACCTGCGGCAGCAGGCGGGCGCGGGCCAGGGGCACGGCCTCGCGGCGGGCCAGGTAGTTCTCGCGGGCGGCGGCCATGTCGCTGTTGTGCTCGACCACCTGGGCGTACACCGACATCAGCGTCGCACGCTCGGCGGCAACGGCCTGGGCCAGGGGCGCCAGCAGCAGCAGGGGCAGAAGGGTCTTACGTAGCATGTCGTTTCTCTTTATTCGGGCCGGCCGCTCCCAGGGGCAGCCGGTCATGGCTGCCACAGGGGAGGGCGGGCTAAGG